>JAAEPE010000585.1 GCA_024222395.1 Myxococcales bacterium | reverse complement strand
GAACGGCTCGACAGGAGAAATGCTCGTGAGCGCCGACACCAGCGCAATCTTCGGCACGCCCAGGGCGCTCGTGTCAATCATCGACTCGATGGCGTACGAGCCGACGTGCTCCATGCTGCATCGATCCTTCAGGATCTCCTCATACGTGCTTGTATCGTGCTTGCACCCTACAACGACCGCACGGACGTGCTCCGTCTTGGAATGCAACGAGCGGTAAAAGACGTTGGCCCACGACTCGGAGGTCTCCGAAGCGCCGTTGCCATCCTCCCTGTCCTTGCTCTCGGCGGATTGCAGTGGGTTCTTGAAGACTTTGTTACCCACCTCCTTGTAAACCGCCTCACACTTGTCCAGAGACATGCCTTTGACCATCAGCGCGACGGCCAAGAGAGCACCCGTGGACGTCCCGATGACCAGATCAAAGAGCTCGCACAGCGGTCTCTTGGCGGCACGCTCTATGCCTCGCAACAATTTGATCGTCGCCAGACCTTTCATACCCCCACCGTCAAGGGAAAGGATGCG
>JAAEPE010000584.1 GCA_024222395.1 Myxococcales bacterium | reverse complement strand
CTAGAAGGATTTGCATTCTCGTGTCGTGGCAAGAAGCGGAAGGCCGTTCGAGCTCTGAAGCGGTACTACTCGAATCATCAACACCGAAAGAGATACCGCTATTTCCGAGATGAGGGATTCATGATCGGCTCAGGATTCGTCGAGAGTGGCCACCGCAACGTCCTCCAAAAGCGGATGAAGCGCGCTGGACAGCACTGGAGCCAGCCTCGCGCAGAGCAAATGGCGCACCTCCGGGAGGCATACAGGACGGCGGGGCCTCGAAAGTCCTACGCCGCGATCCGCCGCGCCGCCTAGATCTCTGATCGATCTCACACCCCATGCGCGACGCCAACATCGACATTTGGGAGCAGCCCAGAACGCTCAGGTTCTGGCGCAGGTCTAGGGTTCCGAAGCAGGTTCCGGAGCAGGTATAGGGGGCGCTTCGGGAGCTGGGCTCGGAGGGTCCTCCGAAGGAGCATCTACCAGCGTCGGCTAATTCTTGAGGGGCTCTGGATCCGCTGGTGGAGCCTACTTGGGTGCTGTTTCTACAGGTGGCTTCTCGTCTGTGCTACCGCCTAGACGTTCAATCTGACGCTTTGCCATATCGGCTCTACGGCTTGCTGGATGCTCGTTGATGAACTTCCGATACCCTTTGATCGCCTGTTCCTTGAGTCCCTGTTGCTGATATCCCTCAGCCACTCCCCACAGCGCATCTTGGTAGCGAGGTGAAATCCCAAGAGCAGCGCGAAAGCGGGCCTGCGCGCTCGAATACTGCTTGAAGTCGAGATTGCAGTAGCCGAGACCTGTCAGGGCGGCAACTCCGCTTGGCTTCGTATTTAGGGCTTTCTCGTAGATCTTGACTGCGCCCGAGCAGTTGCCGGTTTCAGCGGCCTTGTCGGCCCGATCGAGGAGCGAGTCGTAGTCAACGGGCTTGCTCGGTTCGTCTGGCTTCACGGGAACCGGGTTCGTTGCTGCATCGCCATCGCCATCGCCATCGCCATCGCCATCGCCATCGCCATCGCCATCGCCATCGCCATCGCCAGCAATCGTCGCCAACGTATTCGTCAACATGGCAGCAAGTTCGGTCGCCCCCTCGTGCTCTGCGTCAAGAGCGAGAATGCTCTGAGCGTGCTCGCTTGCTTCCTCGTATCGCTTGTCCGCGACAGCCAGCATGGCAAGGCGAAAGAGCACGCGCTGTGAAGACTCAGAAGTGCGTAAGCCTTCTAGCAAGGTTTGTGCATCACGGACTCGCTTGTCACGAATTCGCAACATAGCTGAGACGTACTTCCCCTCAGAATTATCCTTAGTATTGCGAAGCCAACGTTCCACTTCCCTCGAAGGTTGGCCGCTTAGACGGAGGGAGTCGGCCTTTGTCGCATTGGCGAGTTCGCTTGTTTTGTCTTGTGCGAGGGCAGTGTTGGCAAATCCGAGAGCGAGCTTGGCCTGTTTGCGAGACTCCCTCTTGTGCTTCTTGGCAGCCTTAGGAAGCAGCTGGCCGGAGTCGAGCTCGTGCTGGGCAAGCGCGTTGTGCAAACGACCTCGATTGAGAGCCCGGGTAGCCCCCTCGGGAAGAGCCTCCAACTCGGCCCTCAGTTGCTCTACGCCGCTGCGATCAAATCGTGAGAACGCAGCCTCTAGAGCGCCCACAAACTCCTTCGGATCTGCGGTTGCATTGGCATCAGAGCTGTTCGGAGGGCTTGGAACAACCGCATCTCCCGCGTCGCTTGTGATGAGTGTGGGACCGGAAGCATCGATCGTTGCGGAAGCTGCGCGCTCATCACCCTTTTCCTTGAGGATAACAAAATACATAGCCGCGCCAGCGCATGCGAAGACGAGCAGCGCAAAAGGCACGATCCATTTTCCAGCTCCGCCTGCGACTGCGACATACGCCCCAGTCTGCCGCTCTTGATCTGTTGCCACAAAGCGACCGTCCTTGAATTCGTCGGACCTCACTTTGTCGAGAGCTATGCGCGAACGGGCAAATGCAGCGTCTGCGACCGGCACCGACTTCGCAAGTCCACCCGTCGGACCAGACTTCCCACTTTCCTCATCGGACGATGTCTTGGCCACAGGCGCGCCGGATGCTGCCCATCCCGCGTCAGCTCCGTCGTTCTCCGACTGGGCGACCTTATCAACGTCGACTGGAGCAGGTGCAGACGGCGCAGACCGAGGGGGAAAGGGCGGAGGCTCAGACTTTGCCCGACTACGTAGTTCTAATTCCCGTCGTTCGCGCGACCCCGGTGCAGGTGGCGGCACCGACTTCTCTCTGGAGCGAGCGAGAGCTGCTGGCGGGGGGGCTAGCGCGGGGTCAGTAATCATCGAAGCATCAACCTTGACGCTCGACGTTGGAGCATCCTGCGCTGGAACGTCCTGCACCTGAACGTCCCGCACTGTGACACCTTCGCGAGCGGATTCGATAACAGCGGCCGCGGTTTCCGATGACATCTCGATCGCGTCTTCGTCGAGCCCAACCGGAGGTGCTTTGGCCGTTTCGACCGTGTCCTCGTCCATGTCCGTGGATGCCGAAGCATTCTCAGGCTGAGCTGGCTGCGGGGACGACGACTCGCGGGGAATCGTATGAGGGTGGCTCTGACCGGGTGGCGTCCGGGTCGGTACGGCCGCGCCCTCTCGAGCCTCGGCGGCGATGGCAAAGAACGAAGCCAGCTCCTTTAGCTCGGAGAGAGGCTTCCATTTCCTGCCAGATCGGGAGATCTCACACTCGACGGTTACTGTGCCCGAGACGATCCACCGCTGCAGCGTGGCTAATTCACGGCACACCTTGATCTCGCCATCGCTGAGTCGAACTAGCCACGAACGCTCTTCTTCACCGCCCGCCGACGCGGCCCTCGCAGGACTACTTGCGCCGGCGGGAGTCGCAGAAGCGGGCGCCCCGGGCGCCGGTGTGGTGGCTGGCCCATTCGGCAAAGGCGCGGCAACGCCTGATGCAGTATTGCCACGCCGGCGAACTCGAAATACGTGCTCGCAGCTCGCACACTTGACGGTTACCCCTGCGTGCTTGAGACGACTTTCGTCGAGCTCATACTCAGTTAGGCAATTGGGGCAACGCACGTCCATGAATCTGGGTCCCTAGCCTATCCCACCTACCTCCACACCACAGCTTTCGCAGGCCACAAAATGCCGCTAAATGCCAGCCAGCCCACAACCCTAGCTAAGCACGTAGCATTGGAGGTTTCGGGCGCTATCCCCTATGATCTTGGACGTGTCTACCGACGTAAATGGACCTGGGAACCATCGTGAAACCGCCCGCATCAAGGTTGACGCCTTCGTCAAAGTGAGCGGAGGCAACGATAGGGAATACGTATTCCGAACTCGCGATCTCAGTGACGGGGGGCTCTTCCTCTACACGAAGGTGACCCACATCTATCCAATCAAGATCGGGAGCAGGCTCACTCTCGAACTCTACGACTATGACGACTACATTGCCTGCACCGTTGTGGTGGTGCGAGTCGTTGAGCCAGGCAGTGAAGAATCCGAGCAGTACCCAACAGGCTTTGGCGTCAAGATCGCCGAGATTGACGAGACAAATCGAGAGCGTTTGGAAAGCATGCTCGAGCGCCTCGGTGATGGCGTCGCCCCCTACTGAAGGTGTCTAGATGTCCCTGGCGGAAGTGCTGATAGGAAAAGTTGCCAACTCTGGTAAGATGAGATCATAAGGGTGGTTGCTGGTCAACGAAAAGGATTGAGAATGGCCCGAGATGCGCTTGTGATAGATGTCAATATAGTTGGCACCTCTTCTAGGTCAATTTCGTAGTCGCTCCATGGTCTCTTTGTCGGGGTTAAGAAATACTTCGCAGGGAGACTTCCATGTTCGCGTATCACCAGACCATCGACGAGGGTTGCGCTTCTTTGCTTCCTCATAGACGCAGCGACGCTTGGCAAAGAGTTCTTCGCTCTCGCCGCAGTGGCGCTCATTTGGTGTTACGAAGCCGATAGAGCTGTGCCTGTGCTCGTCGTTGTACCAGGCGACAAAGGCGTCGACCCACGCCTGGGCGGCTTCGATGCTCGCGAAGGGGGCGGTCGG
>JAAEPE010000583.1 GCA_024222395.1 Myxococcales bacterium | reverse complement strand
TCCTTGCCCTTGCCCTTAGACTTCTCCTTATGAGGCTCGCTGCTCTGCTTAGCTCTGCTTGAGGCGCACGATGGCCGACGCGCCGTGGCCCTTGCCCTTCTCAATGAAGCGTGCGCTGCCCACCTCGAACGAGCATTGGGTGAGGAGGCGGTTGCGCAAGGTCTCGACGGAACCGGACGCGCGCAAATCAGCGGCCTGGTGATCAAGGTGGCAGGTGAGCAGTCAGTGGCTTGTGCATGTGAGTAGTAGCTGAACTACGGTAGTGGGTAAGAAGGGTAGTGTAAGATGTCGAGGCGACTCGAATAAGAGCACAAAGCGCGTGGGCTGTCGAAGATTGTTAGACTTAGAATGAAACGAACAAACGACCAAAAACAGACACAGTCGACGAATCAAAACATGCCGAAAAAGGACAAAAGAAAACGTCGACAAGCGAAACAAGCGAAGTCGTATGCGAATCTGGACAAGAGTTCCACTCTGGCGTGCGAATCGGGACAAACGTTCCAAACAAGCGAAGATTCGCAGGCCCAACATGGAGCGTGAGGACATTCTGAGCATGAGCATAACAGGCAGGTGTCTCTGAAAGGATCATGGTGGGAACCTAAACAGATGACTACCAAACGCAGACGAGAGCATGAAAATTGTGCACAATTCTCATTCGGGAGCGTGTTTCGAATTCGCTGACTCAGCGAGGGCCAAAATTACATAAGTAATTTTGGGCGGTTTCATGCAGCTTTTCAGCGGTTTCAAGCGGTTTCATGCTGCCCTGAGGCGATCCTAGGTAGATGTGTACTATGTCGCATGGCTATGTGCGACATATGCAACATCTGACTCAGCGAGCGTCAAAATCACTTATATTGCATAAGTAATTTTGGGCGGTTTCATGCTGCCTTTCGGCGGTTTCAGGCGGTTTCATGCTGCCCTGAGGTGATCCTAGGTTGACGGGTCCTATGCCGCATGGCTATATGCGACACCCCCCCGTTCGACGAGTCCCCTGGGTGACGTCGCAGAAACGCCTGGAGGACATGTCATGGGATGTTCATGATCTTGGCGCGCATAGCGAAGAAGACCTTGGGGGTCTGGTGCTTCGTGAAGAAGTCCGCGAGGTTGTCGATGGTGCGCACGTACGGGACGACGATTTGTCCTTCCTCGACTACTTCGCGGATGTAGAAGTGGCGGCGCGCGATGTGCTTCGTGCGCTCGTGGAGCTCCGGGTTGTAGGCGAGGTTGTTCGCCGCCTGGTTGTCGCCGTACAGCAGCGTGGCCGAGAGCGGGGGGTGCTTGAATTCGGCGAGTTTCTCGCGGTGGTGGATGACGTCCTTGGCGGCCTCGGAGGCGGCGACGATCTCAGCGTGGGCGGAGGAGGTAGCGACGCCCTTTTGCGACTTGGAGCCGTAGGAGATGACCGCGGACTGCCACGTGACGAGCCAGCCGGTGGTGGAGCGCAGGACGTCCCAGTTGGCGTCGAAGTAGCCCTCGAGCGTGGTAGGCACAGAGGTGTAGCGCAGGCCGATGGCGGCGTTGCGGTCGAGGTAGCGCAGGACGACCATGGCGTAGGCGTACAGGGCGGGCGTGGAGCGGCTCATGACGCGGCAGAGCATGCCGACGGCATACGCGATGTCGGGGCGCGTGTGCGTGGCGGCGTACAGCAGAGCGCCGACGAGCGTCTGGAAGCGGTTGGTCAGGGCGGCGTCGGTGGTGATGTCGGCGGCCTGGGCGTCGGCGACCGTTTGGGCGAGGTGAGCGTCGGACGGCGTAGACGTGCGAGGCAGGTCGCTAGGGAAGCCGTCCGGCGCGAAGCGACGCACCATGCCGCGGATGTAGGGCTCCTGGTGCAGCGTGATGCAGCCGTCGCCGCGGCGTATGTGGACGTTGAGCAGGTCGGCCATCTCGCCTTCGTCCTCGGCCTGCCAGCGGGCGAAGAACACGCGCTTAAACTCGTGAAACGCGGGGGCTTCGCCGGTGGAGTGGACCACCATGATGTCGTCGACGTACACGCCGACGTAGAGGTGCTCGTCACCCTTCCAGACGAAGACGCACGGGTCGGTCGAGGACTGCTCGAAGCCCTGCGCGACGATCCACGGGAAGAGGGTGCGCTGGAAGCGGCGGCCGGCTTGGACGAGGCCGTAGATGGGCTTGACGACGCGGCATCGAAGCGGGCGGCCGGCGTCGTCGAACTCGGGCTGCCCGGGCGGCACGTGCGTGTACACCTCTTCGCCTGGCTGAAGCTCGCCCTGCAAGTACGCGGATGTGAGGTCCCAGCGTACGACAAGCAGGGCGTGGCGAGCAGCGAGGGCGACGAGCACGCGGAAGGAGGTGGTGCGTAGCGTCGCGGCGAACGACTGGTCGAAGTCGACGCCCGGGATCTGCGCGCTGCCTTGGACGCAGAGGCGCGCTTTGAATGTGCCGTCGCGCTTGACCTTGTAGACCCAGAGCAGACGGAGTGCTCGACGACCGGCCGGGATGTCCGAGTCGAAGACGAGGACCCACGTGCCGTTGCGGCGATGGGCGCCGAGCTCG
>JAAEPE010000582.1 GCA_024222395.1 Myxococcales bacterium | reverse complement strand
GTTCCAACCAACTTTTCCGACAAAAGTGGGGACGCACCCGAAACGAAGAAACGGCCAGCTGGTCACGAAGACTAACTGGCCGTTACTTTGGAGCGGGAGAGGAGATTCGAACTCCCGACGTCAACCTTGGCAATTGAACCGGCGTGCCTGAAAACACTCATGAATTTCAGGCCAAACAGGTGCTTACCGTCTCCCACTGTCGCGACCAATCTCAGCTTGTCACGAAAAAAGTGGGGATTTAGGTGGGGACCAATCGTCCCCATTTCACGGCACTACCGAAGCAGTTCACTGAGGCGACTTCGTTTTCTTGGATGAAAGTGCATTGGCGTCTAGCGCGCGCCAACTGGTGAATAGCGATGCGAGTGTTTCGACGGGAGATTGGTTGCCGACTGTCAACCACTGGGCTTGTTCCATAGGCAAGTTTCCAAATGCTTCGGCCATTCGCTCAACAGACAGACAGCTGAGTTCATGCGCCCTGAGTGAGTCTGATTTAGCTTCTTCGACTTCGGCGAGCAATGCGATGGTGTCGTGCTCTGTTTGGGCCTGGCAACGTATTCGTTCCAGATTCGCGGTGTGCACTTGGTCTTCTCGCCTGGTGACTTCACCTTGCAAGACCAAGGCATTGGCCTCCTGGGCAAGCTTGACAGCGTGGTTCTGCGCGCCTTCCATCAATCTCAAACTGTGCTCATGGTCCAGTTCCCTGCGACGAGCATCGAATTGGGCTTCCAGGAGTGCAGCCTTCTCCTCCTGGATCTTCAAAGCAGTTCGGGCTCTCTTGACTTCGTTTGCTCGCTCGGCCTCGATCTTCTCTTGCTCCAACTTACTGGCCAGCTCAACTTGGCGCTGTTCAATTTCCTCGTCGGCACCAAGTCTACGTTTGGCTGCCTCTTCTCTGGTTCGTTCCTCGATCTCAGCTGATAGCTGTCTCAAGAAGTCGGGGTCGGTGGGACGAATCTGAAGAAGCTGTACATCGTCAATCACCACGCCCATCTGTTTTACGTCCTCGATCAATTGTTCGCGAAAGCGCGCAACAAATTCGTCGGGACTAGACAGTAGAGATCGCAACGGAATACGAGCGACCTGCCTCTCTACCAGCGCAGCTACGAGCAACTGGAATGCCTTGTGCTGTGGCCGTTGAAGCAGGTGCTTGCGATAACGGTCGGCGCGGTCGGGCAACTCTCTTGTATCCACGATGCCCAGTTTACTGAAAGCCCTAAATGGTCCGTCGTGATCAGGTGATACCGACCAGAGCACAAATCCTTCGACAGATATGGGCAGACTTTCAGATGACAGAGCAGAGCTTGTAAAGGCGACCCTTTGCATCGCTGCGGTGAAGCGAACGATGCGCTCCCACGGCATTCGCACAGAAACGATGCCAACACCTGCATCCACGAGTTTGCCATTGCGGATCTTTAGAACCCACTCATCGGGGCGACCCACCACGACCAGCCGAAGGCAAACCACCATGATGATGGCTGCCAGGGCGACTGCCGCGAGAACAGCGATAAACGTTGTTGACATCATTAGCTCCTCAAACCTCATAGATGACTCCTTGGCGAAGCGGCTCGATGACACTCGTTTCCAGGTTGAAACTGTCCGGGTAGTGGATGAGGCGCATTTTGGCTCGAAGCTCGGGTGGCAACTCGGCGAGCTTTTCGTAGGGTGTGTGGACTCCGTAGTTGGTCTCGTGAATCACAAGGTCGGCCTCTGCCAACCAATGTATGAGTTCCATGTCGAAAGCAGTGTCTGCACTGTATGCGATGCACTTGTCGCCTAAGCGAATTCTGAACGCAGTTGTCGGGACGTGATGGATCGTCTTACGACACTCGATCGCGAAACCGTCGATCTCGTGGGGCTGCGTTTCACTCAACGCCACCGCCTCAAAGTATTCGTTTGCAGCCATTTTCTTTGGTTGGTGTTCAAGATCCATTAGGCAGTCCATGCCCGCAGCAAGGTGATCTGGCCAAACACGCTCCAGAGCATCCCGATGAGCCAGCAGAGTAGGCTGGCGTTTGAGCACGAAGCGCGAGAAGTAGAAGAATCCCTCAAGTCCAGAGGCGTGGTCGGCGTGCAGATGAGTGAGCGCGATGGCGCTGAAACTACCAACATCGAGTTTTACACCGGAGGTCTCCGAGGACTCCTTCAACATCTTGCGAATGGGGTGGGGACAGTCGATGAGAAGCCAGTCATCTCCTGCACCAACTGCTAGGCAAGAGGAATAATAGAGCGCCGAGAACGCATCGCCGACTCCGAGTGGGATCACTGTAAGTTGAGTCATGCCAATATCTCCTTTGATAGTGTGGTGAATAGCTGCTCAGACACAAACGGGGAGCAGTACGCCGATATGTCGTCCCCAGCTTCGGCCATTCGTTTCAAAGCGCTGCTGCTCACTTCCGCCAGCTTGAGTTCCGCAGGCAACAGAATGGTCGCGATCTGAGGCGCAATACTGCGATTGATTTGGGCCAATTTCGTTTCTCCTTCAGCATCAGAGGCTCCTCGGATACCGCGAACCAGTACGCTAGCTGCGATCTCCTGCGCATACTCGACAACCAGACCGGCAGTGTGATCGATAGAGACGTTGGGTAGCTTTTTCACAGCATCCTGAATCATCGATGTTCGTGCCTCCTGGTCGAACAAGCCCAACTTCTCGGGGTTGACGGCGATCAGAACACGGACGTGAGAAAACAGGCGCACCGCCTGCCTTATCACTGAGACGTGACCGAGCGTAATCGGGTCAAAGCTGCCCGCATAGATGGCGATGGTCATAGGCTCACCTCTCCGCGCTGTATGCGTACTCTCACGATTAGCGCCAACGCCGAGAAGCACAAGACTCCAGCGAACACGAAGTGACCTGCATATCCGAATGCTGCGGCACTGATTCCGCTCAGTGCTGCGGCGATGCCGGTTGCGATGACCACAATACTGGCCTGTACCGTGTAATCTGAACCTTCGGTATTGGGGCGGCAAGCGTCCATCATCAAAGTGAATAGCGCGACCGTCGCCATGCCGCCTGCGAAGTGCTCGACGGTGGTTACAGCCACAAGGAGCGGCAACCCGCCTATGTTGATCGCAGGCAAGACGTAAGCAGTTACGGCGAGTGCTTGAATGACGCCGTAGACGATGAGCGCACGCATTCGTCCCAACCTGTTCACACCCCATCCGCCAGCAAGCGCACCAAGCAATCCGGCAGTGAACCCAGCCGTGCCAAGCAGCCACCCAATGGCATCCATCTCCATTCCGGCATCAACCAAGAAGGGACGCAACATCGCTGTCGCAAAGGCATCACCAATCTTGTAGAGGAAGAGGATCAGCAACCACGAGGTAATCCCCGGCTGCTTTAGGAACGCCTGAATCGTGCCTTTTCCGGTTTCAGGGACCGGTCCAGGCAAGGTTGCTGGCTCTTCCCTATGAAGAGCGACTGGGATCGTGGCAACTGCCAGGAGAGTTGCCATTGCCATCATCGTGTTCGCCCAACCGAGATGCTTGAACGCGATGAGCAGAAAACCTCCGCCAACGATCATGCCGATGCGATAACCGGCGACCTGAACGCCGTTACCGATGCCTCGCTCTTTTGAAGTGAGCAGCTCGACGGCCAGACCGTCCGTCGCAATGTCTTGTGTCGCCGCAAAGAGATTGATGGCGAATATGCCCAGCAGGAGAAGTGGCAGCGTGTTGGCTGGGTGAGTCATCGCGACCAAAGCCAGTGTGACGATAGCCAGAGCTTGCAGGGGAAGTATCCAAGACCGTCGCCGTCCCAACATGCGAAATCGATGCCGGTCTACGACTGGTGCCCAGAGAAACTTCAGTGCCCACGGCAGCGCGAGAAGATGGGTGAACCCGATGGCGGGCAGTGACAAGCCCTGCTCGCGAAGCAATACCGGTAGCGCCTGAGTGAAGAACCCAAATGGCAAACCCTGCGAGAGGTACAACGTACCTAGCAAAAGCAATTTGCTTGAGGTAGTCATTTCGTCCACCCCCGGGCCTGGAGCAGGCCAGCGGTCATACTGCGGATAGAGCCAGCGGCAGAGCCCACTGGAATCGCGTCTGGCGCGGCGGAGGAGAGTTGCAACATGCCCTGGATTGCCGCAAACACGGCTGCTGCCATCTGCTTACTGTCCTTGGTCGATAGCTTCTGCGAAGTGAGCACACCGTTGAGAAGGGTCTGAAGTTCGGACAAATCCTCTGCAACCAGACGACGGAACAATTCACCTACCTCGGGTTGGCGTACAGCCTCGGCAGATATGTAAATCCAACAAGCAACGGCATTGGGATCGGCATCAGCGCCAAGGGCAACGTGGGCATCGATGTACGCCCACAACTTCTGCTCAGGAGAGGAGGAGTCGGAAACACGCGTCTCGTAACGAGCACGAATGGTAGCTGCGAGCAGCTCGACCAGGCGCAGTAAGATCTGTTGCTTATTCTTGAAGTGGTAGTGGACGACGCCTTGAGTGAGACCAGCTGCCTTGGCAATGGCTCCAATTGACGCCTGGTCGTATCCACGACTCGCCATCTCGTGCATCAGCCCTGTCACGATCTGGGCTTGTCTCTCTTCGGTATTCGATGGCCTTGGCATACCTAAGTTGTACACCCAACCTAATTACTATGCAAGGGCTATCGTAACCCACTATTTTTGCTCTCGTGTTTGGGTTCAGAGCCTTAATCAGACTAGTCACCGAGCGCGCTGTCGTCGCACGGGCACGCTAGTGCGTCATCCAGTCTTAATCTGGGGATAGAGTTTCTTCAGTTTATTCCGAGCGTCGTCGATTTTGAAATGCCAATCTACGCCCCGTTGCTTGGCATTGGTGTTTTTCGACCAACTCGCAATCTCAGACTGTAGCTTGTCAAGCTCGCCGATTCGCCGTCCTGATAAGCATTGGTTTGTCAT
>JAAEPE010000581.1 GCA_024222395.1 Myxococcales bacterium | reverse complement strand
GCAAGTGGGACAGCCTGAAGTACCCCGAGCAGAGCAAGAGACCGTGGTGGAGCCTGGTCAAGTTCCTGACGCGCGACCACTACCAGATCCTCATCTGCGGCGACCGGATAGTGCGGCAGGGCCAGCCCACTATCAGGACGAAGCTGTGCGTGTTCTTGAAGAAAAGCACTTAAGGACAACGTGTTTTGTTAATGTACGAACGCGTCTAAATCACTCAAATCAAATGTCCCCTAAGAGTATGAAGGAGCCACCAGACCCTATCCCGACCTACCAAACGATCAAGACAAGCCTCAAGAGCGTCGCTCGCAACGATGTCATCATCGAAAAGCTTCAGGAAGCTACTCAACGAACCAACACGATCATGACACACTGTCTCAACTTCCTCAAGCTCTACCTGCTCCACTGCTATGAGACCGACACACTGTTTCCAAAGCTGGACAAGGAGTTCGTCAAGGAGATGCTGAAGATGCCCTGTAAGGACGCCAAATCGGGCAGACCTGCGGGAGAGAAGGCGGCCGCGACCAAGAGGGTATTACGTGACCTCTACGAGCGGCACTACAAGCCTTACGTAAGCGAGGAGGTCCCTTACACATACCTAAACACGGTTATCGACTACATGGCCGTAGAAGTGGT
>JAAEPE010000580.1 GCA_024222395.1 Myxococcales bacterium | reverse complement strand
CGAAGACAGCCCCGCCCTCGAGCGCGAAGTACGAATACTCGAACGCGAAAAACTCTCACTTGAGAGTTTCTCTCATCTTGGCAAGCTCGCCAATGGCGCCAGGCGCCCCATGTCGATATTGCTCCAGGACGCAGAGGTAAAAGCCTGCGAAGATTCGGTAGAAATCCGTTTTGCCTTGCCCTCGGGCAGCTATGCCACAGCCATCATGCGAGAGCTCATCAAGGGGCCAGAGGACTTCCCGCAGTAGAGTTGTCCCTGTAGAGAGGAGGTAAGAATAACTATGACCGATCAAATCGTAGCATTTGCCCTACTTGGTGCCGGGTGGGTGTTGTACCTGCTCTTGGCTCTGAGCGTCTTGTCGATTGCTGTGGCGGCAGAGCGTGCCATGTTCTTCTATCAACGCAGAATCGACCACAAGACTCTGCAGAAGGAGACCGTCCGCGCACTTGGGGAGGACTCGGTTAATGCACTTCGCAACCGCTACAAGGGCCATCAAGCCATGGCCATCCGAGTTGCTCTCGCCGGTGTCGACAACCGGCAAAACGGTATAGAAGCCGCGTCGGAGGCGATGAACAGCGCAAAGCTCGCCAGCAAGGAGGAATACGAGAAGCTCACAGTTATTCTCGGAACGCTGGGCAATAACGCACCATTCATTGGCCTATTCGGCACGGTGCTTGGAATCATCAAAGCCTTCAACGATCTTCACGCAGATCCAACAGGAGGCATTAACGCCGTCATGGGGTCGACCTCAGAGGCCTTGGTGGCAACTGCGGTTGGCATCCTCGTAGCGATTCCCGCGGTGGTTGCTTTCAACATCTTCAATCGACTCATGCGCTCCCACCTAGCCCATAGCGATGCACTCGCACACTCCATTCTCAGCGCGATGCACACCCAAGCGCGCGACAATGCCGACAGCGGCGAAGACAGCGGCGAAGACAGCGGCGAAGACAGCGGCGAAGGCAGCGGCGAAGACAGCGGCGAAGACAGCGGCGAAGACAGCGGCGAAGACAGCGGCGAAGACAGCGGCGAAGACAGCGGCGAAGACAGCGGCGAAGGCAGCGGCGAAGGCAGCGGCGAAGACAGCGGCGAAGACAGCGGCGAAGACAGCGGCGAGGAGTCTGAGTAGTGGCAAGCCAGGGATATCAAGATGAGGGCGGTGCGATCTCGGCTATCAATGTGACTCCCTTGGTCGACGTCATGCTCGTACTCCTTGTCATCTTCATGGTGACCGCTCCGATTATTGCCGCCCAGGGTATTCTCGTTGACTCGCCCACGGCATCCACGGCCACCGCGGTGCAGGGCAAGCTCCGTCTTGCAATCACCGACGAGGGCGCCCTCGTCGTTACGACGGATGAGAGCGAGCGACGCTTCGAAGCCGACAATCGTCTGGCCGCTGTGCCAGTCCTTGAGGCGTTCCAGCGCGAGTATCCGGAAAGCAAAGCCATTATTGCGGGCGATAAGAACGTCTCGCACGGAGCCGTCATGCAGGTCATCGACATGGTTCGCAGCGTGGGCATTGAGAAGTTTGCTCTGCGCACCAAGCCACAATTGCGAAACCCGGAAACGCATGACCTCTCTCAGCCGCAACCTTGAGGCCCCACATCACAGCTCCTAGGATGATGGCCGTGGTAGGCTTTTCGCCAATCTCTGCCAGGGTTCTCGCGAGTGCACTTGTTCTAGCCTGTGCTGGAGCCTTTGGCCCGACCGGGCCAAAGGCAACCGCGGAAACTCCACTAGCCGTTGAGCCTGGGCAAGTCTCAAACGCGGCTGGTGATATTGCGTTTCCGCACAAGTACAAGAACTGGCCGGTTCTCTCCATGACCCAGAGGCCCGATAAGGAAACCCTACGCGTCGTCTTGGGCAAACTCACAGCGGTCCGCGCGGCAAGGCGTGGGGATATCAACCCATGGCCCGACGGCAGCATCATCGCAAGTACCCTGTGGAAGCAAGCACCTGACCAAGGAACCGCTCAGGCCCTCAGCACTGGCGACTTCATTCGCGCTGAATTCATGTTCGCTGAATTCATGTTCAAAGACGTTGAGAAATATGCCTCCCACGACTCAGGCTGGGCTTGGCACGGTGGAATGGAACAGACCTAATGCCCTATGGCGATAGCGAAGCAGTCGGCGAAGAGTGCCGCGACTGCCATAAAAAGGTCAGCGGAAACGACTGGGTCTTCATGAGCCCTGTGACGTTGCCGTAGCTCTCTCTCACGAAACGTCACATTCAGATGCGAACCACTCTCCCCGCGTTAAGCGTAAACGCGTAGAACAACAGGAGAAGATCATAGAAACAGCGATGTGCTTGTTGGCTCGACTAGACGCCGGGGGCGCTCTACCGCTACTTCGCATCGATGGAGGTGCTACTCGCCCACATGCAATGGCGAGCAATTGCATCGCTTCACCGGCGCATCAAGGAAGCCCTCTCTCCCCTCACCGGGCCAGCCCTTGAACTATCGCAATTGCGAGCAGCGGCAGCAACCTACCTTGCGACCACTGAAGGTGAGGCCGCCCACGAGCTCAGTCTCATCAGCCAGATGCTGGCGTCTCCGAAGGTGCTCATCGCGGATCCCATTGCCAGCGAACCTGCACCACTGCTCGTGGCACTCCTACTCGATGTCGAAGAGCTTATCACCGCCGCGCAGGATGCAGGTGCTCTTGACCAAGGCCCCGCGCGCGCACGGGCCGTACAGCTATGGGCCGCCTTGCAAGGAGCTGTTTCCCTCGGCATGCTCGAGCAATTCGACTCGGCTCTATTCTCCTCGCAGAGCATTGGAGAGGGTCTCCTAGAGAATCTCTTACTATCCTGGGGAGCCGCCCAGTCCCATAGTGAGCAAGGATAGCCATGACGACGATCCTCTACCTGCCCATACGCCTAGTACTCGGAGTGCTCACTTGGTCGTTCGCCGAATATGCACTGCACAATTGGTACGGGCACCTGGCCAAGGGGCGAAATCGATTCTCCCGCGAGCATCTCAAGCATCACACCAACGGCCAGTACTTCGCCCCGACTTGGGAGAAGGCCATCGCCGCCTCCATCGCACTCGCGATTGCCACACCTGTCACACTGTGGATAGCTGGCCCTCTCATCGGGCTCAGCTACGCAACTGCATTTGCTGCAACTTACCTGGCCTATGAGTGGTTTCACCGCAGATGCCATACGCACGCCCCAAAGACCCGATACGGCGCCTGGCTGCGAAAGCACACTTGCACCATCACTACACTCGCCCCAAAGAGAATCACGGCGTGACCTCACCTATCTGGGATTACGCATTCGGCACACTCACTCCCTCGAGTACGGTGCGAGTTCCAGAACGAAAGATCTATGAGGTGCCTTGGCTTGTCGACAAGAGAGGTTGCGTACCAGAGCAGTTCTCAGGCGACGACATCATTGCGTGACCGCGTAATAGGAAGCGCGCCGAGACGTCCGAGCAGGTAGAGAAGACAGCGGGTGGCCCTACGCCTCAGGTAGCAGCGTAGCGTCCTTCACAGGAGAGGTGAGACAAGACGAGCGAAGCTCTGGCCGATCTTCCGAATGCAACTGTACGCTGCGAGCGTCTCAGCCGTCACCTCGGAGGCTTTCTCTAAGTCCTTCTCAAACGCATCGACCAACGCATCGCAGACGGTCTCTTCATACGACGCCACTACCACCTCGAAATTGAGGCGGAAGCTGCGATTGTCGGCGTTTGCAGTTCCGACAACCGCCAGTAGGTCGTCGACAATGAGGGTCTTTGCGTGAACCATTTGTGGCCCGTATTCGAATATTCGAACACCAGCAGCCAACAGCCCCGGGTAGTATGAGCGAGATGCGGCGCCGATGACTTTCAGGTCGTTCTTCCTCGGCACCAAGACGCGAACGTCGGCTCCTCGAATCGCGGCAGAGCTGAGCGCATCATAGAAGGTCGGATCCGGTACGAAGTACGGGGACGTGAGATAGACCCGGCGTGCCGAAGCGAATACCGCAGTCGAAAAGAGTTTGTGAATTGCGTTGCGATTCTCGTCAGGCCCAGAGGAGACGACTTGCACACAGCTCTCACCGCTCTGTGCGGGCGGAAGTGCAGGAAAGAACCTCACGCCCTCGAGTATCTCTTGGGTAGAGTCGTACCATCCTTCGTTGAAGACCATTTGCAAGCCGCGGGCAGCCGATCCTCTTAGGCGCATGTGTGTATCTCGCCAGCACTTAGCACCAGAGAACTCTTCTGAGTGCATGTCTGTCACGTTCATGCCGCCGCTGTAGCCAATTATCCCGTCGATAACGACGATCTTTCGGTGCGTGCGAAAATTCCCCGTGCGCCGGCGCATCGCGAGCCGATTAAAATGCACGACCTTGCCTCCAGCTGCAGTAAGGGGGCGCCAAAACCTCCTATTTGCCTTGGCCGATCCAACGCCATCCAAGTGCAGGCGTACGGCAACACCCCGGGCGGCGCTGGCAACAAGGGCATCACGAATGCGGGTTCCGATCTTATCGACCTCCCAAATGTAATACTCCATATTGATGTGGCACTTTGCTTCCCCGATTTGCTCGACGAGGTCTGCATACAACTCTTCCCCGGAGAAGAAGAGCTTCAGCTCAGCAGGCCTGGGATGCGCAGAGGGGCCGATTGCGCCGTTGTTCATGGCGATGAGGAACCCGGCTCGGCCTTGCTCCTCTTGCTCGGACTCATCGGGGGCAGCCGCCATGCTCTTCTTGACTACCTCCTGTGCCCTCACTCGTCTTCGTCTCTTCCGATCAAATCGCCTCGGCCCAAGAACGTAATAGACGGCAAAGCCCACCACGGGCAGGAAGCCCAACGTCAGCACCCAGGAGACAGTGGAGGCAGGAGAGCGCCGCTCCGAGACCACGTAGACCGAGAACACGACTGCCCACACTGCCAAGACAGAGAGAACTAGAGAGTACCATTCGGAAATCACAGGCGGTCTTCCTCGTGCAATCGGCAACCGTCTCGGGGGCTACTTGGCCAGAGACTTCAAGACATTGTGCAACGCGTTGTGCGCGGAGGTTAGCTCTTCTTGCACCGAGGCCTTCTTCTGCCGACATGCCACGGTCACGACTTTGAGGTTTGCAGCGAGAGATTTGGAGGCGGCGGCGTACGCTACCGCTTGATCGCGTTGCGCCTTGTGCTCGCTGACGCCCTTGGCAAGGGTCTCCCATTCACGAGCCTTCGCACAGGCGCCGGTGCTGCGAGTCGCATCGCTCTTCTCGTGCCATACAGGGGCGAAGGATTCGTGGAACGCGGCAACAGGAGCGGGCAAGTTGGCGTGCAGCTTCTCGTGATCTCCACCTGCGCCGTGACCACTGCATTGATGCCCCTTGGCTTCCCCGTGGTGACTCTTCATACCGTGCTGACCCTTCTTCCGATGGTGCCCCTTCACAGAGGGATGGCCCTCGGGCATGGAGTGGCCTTCCACGGAAGGGTGGCCCTCGGGCAGACCGTGGCCTTCCACTGATGGGTGGTCTTCGGGCAGGCATTGGTGCCCCTTGGCGCTGCATTGTCTCTTAGCGCCGCATTGCCCTTTGGCGCCGCGATGTCCGTGGTGCCCCCGCTTCGCTCCGTGGGCAGAGGCTTGGTGGTGATAGTGGTGCACCGTGCAAGCAGAGAGAAGAAAGCCAGCACCGAAGAGAATTGAAGTGAGAAATTTGTTCATCGCATACGCCTTTGCAAATAGTTGCGGCCAGCAGACCAGATTTGTGAGCGACGATCCAGCTATGCTGCGCATCACTATGCTTGCAAACGAAGCGAAAGAGATTGCCAATCGCATCGCGGAAGTGCAGAGCTCCATCGCCCAGGTAGCTCGCACAGCTGGGCGCAGTCCAGGGGAGATCACCCTCCTAGCCGTCAGCAAGAAGCAGAGTGCGGAGAGAGTCCAAGCAGCATACGACGCAGGACTACGCGACTTCGGCGAAAACTATGTCCAGGGACTCGACGAACACAGAGCACTTCTACCGGCAGACGCCCGCTGGCACTTCATTGGTCATCTCCAGAGCAAGAAAGCCAAACGAGTCGCAAACGTCCACCTCATTCACAGTATCGACTCGTCGAAATTGGCGATGAAACTGGCAACCGCTGCCACCGAACTGGGCTATGTCCTGCCCTGCCTAATCAACGTCAATATTTCGATGCAGGAGAGCAAGTCTGGGGTTGTTGCCAGCGAGGCAATCGCGCTCATCGCAGAACTCGCGCAGCACGCAAGTCTCGAGGTCCGTGGCCTCATGTGCATCCCGAGTCAGACAGAAGAGCCCAAGCGTGCATTCGCCAGACTCAGGCAGCTGCGCGATGACGCGCAGAAAGCAACAGGACTCCCCCTCCCCGAACTCTCCATGGGAATGAGTGGCGACTACAAGGATGCTATCGCCGAGGGCTCAACCATCCTTCGCGTTGGCACCCAAATATTCGGGCCGCGCAACCTCTTCTAGAATACTGGCACCAAACCCGGCGTTCTGCCCTGTCATGGATTTGTGAAGAGTGCATCTCGAATCTTGTCGAAGAGCGGGTACTCGCTTGAGTCGACGCCATCGGTGATAACGCAATCGTTGAAGTAGCGCATGAAGCGCCCGCGCTCTACGAGGTTTTCGGGGAGGACCTTTGCCAGCATCTCGATGTGGGCATCGAGCCTAGCCAGCTCGAGTTTCCCTGCCTCGAGAAGTGCATCAGCTTCTCCTGCACTGACGCTAAACTCTCGGGAGAAGAAGTCGTGAAATCTCGCCATCTCAGCCTTGGTTGTCTTGCCGTCAACACCGATGACAGCAGCGGCCACGCAGGCAAACGAATCTCGAAGTGGCTCTAGCTGCGGGTTGTTTTGCATGGTCTTGCTGAGACTAATCGAGATAGAAGCAACGGGCTACTACAACTCGATACCATGCTTGGTTTTGCAGTATTTGCGAACGCGACGGCGGTCCGAACGCGCAACCCTTGCGAACCAATCGGTCGCTGCCCCGAAGTTGTGTTCACCACAATAGCTCATGACTGTCGTAGCAAAGCCACGCGGCGTCTTGGCTGCACGAGGAACCTTGCCGAGTGCCTTGCGACTTTGTAGAAAGCGACCGGATCGCAAGAGCTTGTCTGCAGCGGCCAGTGCGTCCTCGACCTCCTTTGGAAGTCGACTGTTCTTCGTCGTATTCGGGTGTGCCTTGGACCTGGAGTCGCCCCTGCTCTTGGTCACGCCAGCACCAACAGAAACGGCGGCGATAGCGGCGGTGGCATCAGTCGGCGGCGACGCATCGCTCGCTTGCAAAGGCTGAGCATCAGCAAACGCCTTCTTCTCTGGCATATGGATAGGCGATATTCCAATACCAGCGTTTGCCGGTAGCGGGGTCACCAACCCTGCCACTAGGCCACCCTTGCTTTCCCCAACTTCCGTCTTTTCCCCATCCCCGGTGCTGAGTATGAATGCAACCACTGCGACACCTCCGACGGCGACAAGCAGCCCTAGGAGAAATCCCATACTCATCCCGCTCGCGCGCTCGGAGGCCACTTGCGTGACGGAGACGTCGGGCTTGGGAGTTGCGCCCTCAGAATCCGATGAGACCAGCGCAGACTCAGACAGCGGCTGAGCTGAGGGCTCCGCTGGGGGCATGGCCACAGGGCCCGTCTGCCCCGCCTTCGTCGGAGCATTTCGAAAGCACTCGCCCTTGCCTGTGTTTCGGCTCGAAGGACGGCTTGCCAATGTTTCCAAGGTAGCCGGCGACGTGCCGCCTTTGCCACTCACCGAATCTCCCTGTTGCGGCTCGTTCCACGTTGCCTCAGAGGATGGATCAATACGTGCGCCCCTCGAGTGCTGCGACGAATTCGTTCATCGAGGAAAACCTGTCTTCGGGGCGCTTAGACATCGCACGCTCCACGGCCGGTGGAATTCGTGGGTCGAGCTTCGGACATATTTCGGCGAGCCCAATCGGGTCGACGCAGCAGACACTGTGAACAATCTCGGCGAGGTCTCGACCACCGAAGCAGCGACGCCCGCTCAACATCTCGTAGACGATGCAGGCCAGAGCAAACTGGTCCGATAGAGGCCCGACACTATCGTGTTTGCCCATAGCCTGCTCAGGCGCCATGTATCGGGGCGTTCCAATAATGGCTTCCGTCTGGGTGATGGAGAGTTCGGCATCCTCGCGCTTGGAAACACCGAAATCGAGCACGGTAGCATGCTCACGCCTCGCACCGCCGATATCTACCGAGCCCAAGAAGATGTTGGGAGGCTTGAGATCACGGTGAACGATGCCCTTGGCGTGTGCGGCCGAAAGTGCCGAACCGATTTGGCCGGCGATAGCGAGCGCCCTCTCTAGTGGTAGAGCCCCGCGTCCGAGTGCTTTGGCGAGGTCTTCGCCCTCCAAGAACTCCATGACCATGTAGGGCCGCCCATCGGGAAGCGCATTGAAATCAAAAACTCGAACGATGTGAGGGTGTCCAACGCTCGATGCAATCTCCGCCTCCTGGCGCAACCTTGCTAGGGACTCTTCGTGGTGGTCGCCACTTATGACCTTGATTGCCACGCGTTGGGGAAGCCGCTTGTGAGCGGCCTCATAGACCTTGCCCATGCCCCCTGAGCCGATTACAGAATACACCCGATAGGTGTCGGCGATGAGCGTGCCGGGCGCGAGCCCATCATCGTGTCGCCCTGAGTCGCCGAGAGCCTTCTCAAGCGCTTGGGCAACAGAGACAACAGAATCGAAACGATCCGCGGAATCGGTGCTCTTGCACCTTCGGACGATCTCATCCACGACGCTTGGCACCAGGGCAGCTCCATCGTCGGTTGCAGCCGAGCCGTCGCGTATGCCAAAGAGCTCGTGGATAAGCCCCCCAAGGGCGGCGATATCGCCTGCAACAGTCGCCTGCTCAAAATGCTCGGGCGATCTATCGAGGAACGGGCCAACGATCTTCAGCTCTCCACTGGACTCTGCCAACATTATCGAGGAGCGCGAAAGCTCTCCGTGTGCCAGACCAGCCTCGTGCATGGCGGCAAACCCAGCACAGAGTTCCTTGAGTGCCTTGTGAATCTCTGCGGGCGATAGTCCTTTGACGCGGTCAAAGAGCAACTTGCCCGCAACCCACTCTCGGACGATGAAGGCACGTCCATCATCGAGCCTGTCGTAGTCGTATAGCTCCACCACATTTGGGTGACGGATGCGACTGATGACTCGCGCCATCTTCTCGATTCGCTCGAGCATCGCGGCATCACAGAGATGAGGGTGATGCACCCGAACTTCGGCTTGGCGCTCGAGCTTTCGATGCACGGCGCGGTAGATGGCATAGTGCGTGCCATCGCTGCGCAGCTCCTCGACGGTATAGTCTCCGACGAGACTACCTATCAGCGCAGTGGGATTGATCTCAGCTGGTGGCACGACGTAGGACGAATCATATCAGTATCATTCGCAGACTACGCATCACTCGCAGAGAAATCCCAAATCGTCGCCATAGTAGACACCGAGTTCATCGTAGATGAGTTTGAGATTCGTCCGAACCTTGACTGGCGTCAGTGGCGTCTTTTTGCGTCCGCGAATCCACATCGCGGTCTGCTCACGCCTCCCCGAGCGGCCACTCACTACGAGACGCAAGTCGCCAGAGTCCGTGGAAAACAGAGTACCTTCGCTATCCTCAACCAGTCGTTTGAGCCTGGTGAGCTTGAGCTGTCCACGTCTGCCCACGACGACCCTGTACCGCTTTCCGCCAAAGTCCTCGCTGTAGCGGTCCGCGTAGTAATAGGCTCCGCGGGAGTCGCGCGCCAGAAGATACGGCTCGCGCTTCCACTTGGGCTCGGCAGCGAAGCTGGCTCCATCGACGAGACTATCGCGCTCCTTGCTCGGCAAGAATTCCAACGAGTGTGCGTCCCGCCCACTGACTAGAGACCAACGTCCTTGCGAAAGGTCTAGGTAGCCATTTGTGCCACCGGAGGGTAGTTTGAAGTGTCCCGGAAACACCTCGCTGGTACTCCCTACAGAGTAGAGAGTCTTCCCCTCTATTTTGTAGAATGACGCATCAGACGCGCCATATGTCACAAGAAAGTCAAGAGATCCACCGTGTGACACCTCCGTTTCGGCGCCAAGAGACTTGCGAAATATCGTCAGGAGAGAGCGGAACTTGTTGGTCCCGGTCCAGGGGTAGACCGCAGAACTCCTTCGGTGCTCGTGTCCACGGCCCACGACTCAGCATCTGAAGGACGCTCCTCGAATGCACACGCAAGAGTGATCTACTCAGAAAGATCCTTAGCTCTATGCGGATGTTGCTGACAGAAGTCGTCTGCTGCGGACACCATGGGACCACAACTCTTTGCAACGGGTATCTCGGCGAGCATGGAATCGGAAACCGTGGTCCAATCAATGGAAGCAGAAATGTCGGGGCAGTCCCGTCCCTTCTTCCTTGTGGCGTCGGCGAAACCAGCATTCTGCCACCCTTCTCGCTCTGCTTGAGTCTTTGCCTCCACCTTGGCCATCGGCAACGAACGTTGCTCGTCTCGCAGTCGAAGAATCTCGTCGACGTCGACAATCTCGTCGACTGGACGCAACTCGTCATCATCGTCGGTTGTCACCTCGTATCCGGAGAAATGCCACACATCCCCCCTACCGGGCGGCACAGCAAAGAGAACGGCTCACCTCGAAGGTGCGCAATGTCTCCGCGCAAATCGCGTTCCCCCCCCCGTGTGAAGCGCATGCAAAGGATAGTCGCAATCTCTCCCTCGGCTGCAAAGCTGAGCGCATTTCTCGATATCGAGCCATAACTAGACCGTCGAGCGAAAAGAATGACCGAAGATGGTGAGTTCTGATTTTTCGAGTGCAAGGCGCGAATGAGGATTTTTCCGGGGCAAATGACGAAATGAGCAACGCTGCAATCGGGAAAGCAGGACCATTAGACCGAACATTATTTACGCTCGGCGGTCTAGAGACACGTTGGAATTCTTGCCCAAGCTCTGCCGTTACGAGATGAATACCCATGCACGCAAACGTAGTAGCCTCCATCTTCCTAGCAAACTGGTGCCAAACGAGTTGGCGCCAGTTTGCAACGCGCTTTGCTTCGCAGAACGCGAGCGTTACGTGCCTTCGGCGCTCTGGTCTGGTGTTCTACACCAGACACCTAGCCCTCGGCGCCCTAATGGCAGCCTGTGGTGCACGACAGGCTCCCTGTCCCACTCCAGTGCAATGCCCTGCGGCGGCCGAACCCTCGTCACCAGCAGAGCCTGAACCGGTGGTGGTCAGGCCAGAAGTGGCCACAGAGCCTGAGCCGAAGCTCATCCTCGAGCCCGTCTCCTTCACCGCACTTCCTGGCTGGCAGCTCGACTCGGTTGGTGATGCTCTTCCTGCGCTACTTAGATCATGTGCGCGGCTCGCAAAGCGCCGCGACTCCCAACTTGTCGGTCGCGACGAAGTGGGAGGAACGGCTGGCCAGTGGCGGGACGCATGTGCGGCTGCAAAACGCGTTGCCAAAACAGATCACGCGGCAGCGAGAGCCTTCTTCGAAGAGCATTTCAGGCCCTTCCTAGCTAAGAACAATGATGAATCCGAAGGCCGTTTTACGGGCTACTACGAAGCCTCGCTCCGGGGCTCGCGAAAACGCAAGGGCCCCTACCAGACCCCCTTGTACATGCGCCCCAAAGACCTAGTCATGGTCAACATGCGCAACTTCACCTCCAAACCGTCACGTCGGCGTATTGCTGGGCGGGTTGTCAATGGCCTCCTGCGCCCCTACGAATCACGGAAGAAGATCCGCAAAGGGGCGCTGAGGGGCAAGAAGCTCGAGCTCGTGTGGATCGACGACAAGGTCGACGGCTTCTTCACGCAGATCCAGGGGTCGGGGCTCGTCAAGCTTAGCGACGGCAAAGAGATGCGCATTGGCTATGCTGGGCAAAACGGTCACTCCTACACCGCGATTGGCAGAGAACTCGTACGCGACGGCCATATCACTCGAGCGGAGATGAGTATGCAAGCTATACGCGATTGGCTTGCCAACAACCCTGGCAAGGCAGACGAGATGATGGATCGCAACGAAGCCTACGTCTTCTTCACCGAACTCTCGGGGGCGGGCCCAGTCGGCTCCCAGAACGTCGAGCTCACTCCAGAACGCTCTGCGGCAATTGATCGCAACTTCATTCCACAGAGCGTCCCGCTCTTCATCAATACCCAGGTTCCCACTGAGGATGGCACGAAGCAGCGACTCTTTCGGCAACTGGTCATCGCGCAAGATAGCGGTGGTGCAATTCGAGGCCCTGTCCGCGCAGACATATTCTGGGGGTCGAGCGCACGGGGAGCTGCGATCGCGGGGCGCCTAAAAAGTCGGGGAACATACTACCTACTCCTACCAACCGCAGTTGCTCAGGCCCACAGCACAGCGCCTTCTCCGCTGATACAATGAGCGCCGTCGCGCCTGCGGCGTATTGCTAAGAAGAATTCGACTATGACTCATATAGATTGTATAGATTGGCGACTACCCACCTGCAATCGGTTAAGGAAAACGTCAGCAATGTCGATCGCTTGGCTCAGCGAGACGGCGTTGGGGTCGACGAGAATTGGACATAGGATCTCCATAGCGGGTATGGCTTACTAAACCCACCAGGAGATCCACCTCGTGATAATCAAATTGATGGAGTTGTTCAATTCTACATTTTCCCCGGAGAAGATTCTTGCGCTAGCGCGTGAATTCAAGGCGGTGCAGCGGCTTCGGAATATTCATCCTGCCAATGTTGTGCGACGCGTTGGTTGGATGCTCGGTGGGTGATGAGGAACGGTCCATCGCTACGGCACGGCGTCTTTAGGGACAGCTAGCGG
>JAAEPE010000579.1 GCA_024222395.1 Myxococcales bacterium | reverse complement strand
TTCTTCGCGTTCATGATGCCGACAGAGCGCCGCTTTGCGCGGCGCGTGTGGTTGACATAGGGCACCTCGACAAATCTCTGCACATGCTTGAGGGGGCGGGCCAACACGCGCACGCCATCAAACAAGAGAGAGGAATCCGTCGGTTCATGAATATTCGAGTCGATCACCGTGCAGTCGGTTCGGACCTTGTGCCCGTCTTTGACTCCAACATCTTCTGCGTAGCCGATTAGCGTTCGGTTGATCTCTTCCAGGGTCTCGACGTATCTTCTTGACGTTGTCCTGGAGAGTCGAAGACGACGGCGTATCAGAGAAACCAAGCCGGCAAAAAGCGCGATAGCTCAGCGAATCAGCAAGATGAAATGCGAGTTGCTCGTAGCTGCATCCGTTCGTCTGCTTAATGAGTGCAGCGCGAATAACTTGCTCGCCGCAAAGGCCTTTCGCTCCCCTCTTCGGGTTGATTCCGCCTGCCACTAAATCCGAAAGCACGAGCTGTGCCGCCTGTGGATGTAGATCAATAATCTTGCTCATTTCGCGCAATTCATCCATGTGTTTGTGGCCGCTGATCTGTGGGACAAGCGGGAGTTGTTCGGCAGTACTGGTGCGCATGGGGGCGGTCCTTTCAAGCGAGTTCAATCGATAGAACCGTCGCCCCACCTTCGATATTTCCGGAAGGCAAAAAACCTCAAAAGAGCCAAATTCAGGCTCTAATCGCCCAATTGGACTCTATCGGCCGGGCACTAGCTAGTGCCCGGCCGATAGAGTCCAATTGGGCATTTCAGGCCAAACTCCGCTATGGATCTCAGAGTGACCTTGCATTCACGAGTCATGAATGGCTAAGCGCTGCGAGCCGCATGTAGTTCCCACGTGCGTTGGAGCGTTGGCAGCCAATCCCTGGCCAGGGCCAGGATTCCTCAAAGTCCGCAGAAGCTCTGATGAAACGCCGAAGGAAAAGCTCCGCAATCTAAGGGGTTTGTGGAACGGGCGCCCTAATGTCGCTTTTCTTGTCACCTCCAGGGGACGACGTGCAAGCAGTAGGTACAAACCCTAACTGGAGATACGAAGATGCTATTCAAGAGAACAATCGCGCGGCTTGAGCGGCGCCGAAACACCGACAGAATTCTCGCCACCGTTCTAGCCACCACAATGGTC
This sequence comes from Myxococcales bacterium, assembly GCA_024222395.1. Classification (GTDB taxonomy): domain Bacteria; phylum Myxococcota_A; class Polyangia; order Haliangiales; family Haliangiaceae; genus NORP324. The sequence goes on along the minus strand of JAAEPE010000579.1, from coordinate 1,251 downwards.
TTGGCCGGGGCAGTCGCAGTCTCGGCCTGCGGTGGCCAACAACAAGGGGCGCGCCTGGAAGCTGGTGCGCCTCAAGAGGCTAGTCCCGAGCGTGGCCCAAGTCGCGAGACAGGAACACCGGGCTTGGTAGTAGACGAAGCAATCCGGCAAATCGACGATGCCAACTTCGAAATCCGGCGTGATACGTGGGATCAACTGCCTAGCCTTGCCGACTCCGATGGGCGTCCTCGTCTTGTCCCCACTATTAAGGATGGGAAGCGGATTGGCTTCAAGGTCTTCGTCATTCAACCTGACTCGATTCCCGATCGCCTCGGTTTCAAGAACGGGGATACGATTCATGCGATCAACGGGCAAGCAGTCGTGGAGCCAGAAGATTTCCTCTCGGCTTATGGAGATGCCAAGGGCAAGAGTGAAATAACGGTCGCTCTGACCCGTAGAGGAACTGAAATCACTCTTCACTACAGCATCCTGTAGATTGCCATCCCGACCCAAAGCCATGACTACAACTCCAACAGACGCAGAACTCATCAAGGCAAGCATCAGTGGCAAGATAAGCGCCTTCGGCAAACTAATTGAACGCTACCAGAACCTGGTCTGCTCCGTCGCGTTCAGCACGACGGGAGACCGCGCTCTCAGCGAGGACGTAGGCCAAGAGACCTTTGTAGCAGCGTGGAAGCAATTGCCCGAAATCCAAGAGCCGGCGCTAAGCTCACCGTGGTTTTGCTCGTCGTCGCTGCTGCGATCGGGTTGACGGCTACAGTTTGGCTGGTGCGAGACAGCGATGAGCATGCGACTCAGGATATTGAGCCATCGGCTGAATCCACTCGCGCTTTGGCTGCTTCTCGCTCGCAATTGCGAGCGAAGGGGCCAGGTCCTTCAGTTGGTAATACGAAACCTGCTCCTAGCGATGCGGTTGACGATCTGCTTGACCCTGAAAACCCGGAAGTCATTGTCGAGGCGCTCGACCTGCTCGGGGGCCCGATTGTCGGAGCAGAGGTCTTTGAGCGAGACGCGCCTGTTGGGGAAACGAATGGGCAAGGCTTGTTGCGGCTGCCTAGCAAACAAACCCAGGTATCCGGAATTCGGAATTTTCGAGTTCGCGCGCATGGCTGCTGAGCGACAATTAGACCTCCCCAAGAGCGACAACTACATCGCCCCATTTTTGGGTTGAGCAGGGAATTCGGCCAAGGACGCCAAGCAGGCGAAAATTGGGTCGAATGAGAGCCTGCAGTGATACCCAGGTAAGGAGAC
>JAAEPE010000578.1 GCA_024222395.1 Myxococcales bacterium | reverse complement strand
GGTTCCGATGCGCAGTGGGGCAGCATGGCGGCCAGGGGCGTCGTCTGGCAGCCGATCCACAACACTCGTGAGGCTACTCGCGCGCCCTTTCCTTGTAGGCAGCCGCTGCTGCTTAGCACTGTTTTTCCGCATAATGTAGAAGTGCGGTGCCTGCTCGTCTCCTCCCCCTCCGACTTTAAACGGAGAAGGTTAAAGGCGAGGTATAAATCGAGCATGTACCGCTGCCGTGCCTGGCTCAAGCCGGGCCCGGCCAAATATATGACTGTGCCTCACTGAGGCGCACGACTTGCATCAGAGATCGGAAAATACCTTTTCCATTGACGATGCCCATCCTATCCTTTACTCCAGATCCCATGCTTCGTCTTGCTCTCTTGCTCATGCGATATGAGCCAAAGCCTGGGATATGGCAACGCTTAAAGCGTAACACATACCTAAGCTTACCAGCTTGTTTTCGACTGGCGGTGCACGGCTACCTGCAGAAGAAGCTCACGACCGAGAGCGGCGACCCGAGCTACTACGTCTGGAGCGACCCGATGGACGCGCGTTGCGATGGTGGCCTGCCTCAGGCGTCGCAAAGGTTGTTCTTCGTTGGCATCCTCAAGACGGCAGTGGATCCCAGGGCCGTTTCCAACCCGTTGACCCTCTCTCAGATGGAGGAGAAGAGCCTCGCGGACGTGCTGGACCCATACGTCGCGCCACTCTCCAGGCCCGACTTCGACGAGCCGCCAGGCCTGAGTCCGGCCCAGCTCCGCAATTACAAGAAGGTCAAGGACTGGCTCGAGCCCGCCATAGACGTGAAGATGCCGAACCCCCCCGGCAATCAGATCATCATCTCGGACTTGAGCGTCGGTCCGACGAGGGACCCCGACACTTTGCGAGGATGCTCGATCGGCCTGACGCCCAGCCGCCCGAACGGCTACTTCATCTGGGGGAGGCAGCGGTTCATGACGACTACTGAGATGGAGTCGCTGCAGGCCATTCCGAACGACCACTTCAAGTACGACGGCATCATCAGCGAGAACCAGTACAAGAAGCTCGTCGCTGAGGCGCCGCCTGCCCC
>JAAEPE010000577.1 GCA_024222395.1 Myxococcales bacterium | reverse complement strand
GGTCCGTCATACCGAGCTTAGCCCCAATCTCGACATTGCTCAGCCCAGTCGACGCCAGCAGGATGATTTGTATTCGCGACAGTAATTGTTGCGAGGTCTTATGAGCATTCGCCCATCTATTCAAAGTGTCTCGCTGTCGAGCCTAAAGCTCTATCACAAGCGCATGTCGGGCCATTCTCAATCCTTTTCGTTGACCAGCAACCACCCTTATGATCACATCCTACAGATTTGGCAACTTTTCCTATCAACACTTCCGCCAGGGACATCTAGCCTCCGTTACGCCCCTAATTAGAGAGGCTTGAGCATTTGCACAAGGTGTGTGAAGGTCGGGCGATGAAGACTGTCTTTGTACTCATCATCGCACTTACCACGAGCTATAGCTGTCGCGACTTTGACCCGTGTGATGATCCAGAAGTGTCTTGCGCCGACAGTGCAAGTGACTTCAGCTGCTCGGATGCTTGCGACAAACTCTTCTTGGTTTGCGGCTTCGAAGGGTTTGGGGACGACATCGGCACCTGCAGAGAGACATGTCTCGCAGAGCCTTCGGAAGGCCGAAATCTCGCGTGCTATCGCGACGCTACCTGTGTCGCCATATCTGAGGGAGAATGCACCCCAGACAGTAGTGGCCCCTACCAAGCATACAGCAACGCGGGTGGTCCCTACTGCGGGCTAGACTCACGCGGTGGACAGGTGTATTGCGTGCCAGGTGACAACTGCCTCGATGCAAGTGCGAACCAATGCATGCCACCGACGGATGGCACGTACCAGGCCTATAGCTTAGCGCGCGGCCCATACTGTGGTGAGGACAGCCGCGGAGCCGCCGTGCTCTGTGCTCCAGGTGATACCTGCACAAGCGAATTCGCTAATACGTGCCGATGAGGCAATAGTTGCAGCGTGACGCTCTGGCCGCGTGGCGCACCGCCGCGGATTCTAGTTGAGCTCGCGGTCGATTGCTTTCTTGAGCGCTCGCTCGTCACCACTGCGGTACCCCGGGTGGAGGTGCTTGACGATGCCCTCCTTGATTATGAAGACACTAGGCATGGTCGGGGGATCGTAGCTCTGCACGTTGCCGTTCTTTGGATCGTAGACCGCTAGTACACGTCTTAGACCAGAGCGCTTCATGAAAGCCTTGCCCACAGCGATGGTGCTATCGATGTTCACTGCGACAAAGGCAACGTCGACTGGCGAATAGCGCTTGGCGAGTTTCTCGAGCGCCGGGAGTTCTTTCTTACATGGAGAGCACCAGCTGGCGCCAAAAGTGAGCACCAAGATAGGAGCCTTCTGGCTCTCTAGCGTCACGCGCTTGCCTGCGCCATTGACGACCTTTCTAAGCTCGAGAGCTCGGTCTCCCTTGCGAATCTTGCTACCGCCCCGCCGATAGCGGCGCTTCTTGGGAATATTGGCTTCCGCATCTGCCACAGGCACGGGAACTCCAGTGTCGACGGGTGGAACCAACTCCTCCGTAGCTAGTGACTCGCCCGGCTCGGATTGCGCTGTCGAATCGTCGGGATCCACAGCCGCCTCATCCGCCGGTGCCGGTTGAGAAGAATTCGGAATCTCTGTTGGTGCGCTCTTTGGCGAGCACCCCCAGAGTAGAAGCAAGGAACAGAAGACGATTGCGCTGCGCATTGGTACTCCTCTCAAGCTAGGATCAATTTCGCTTTCGAGCAACCCGACATTGGGCCCTCTTCGCCAATCCTCGCGTGGAACGACACTGAGCATACCGCATTGTAGCCGGCTCTTCGTTGCGCCCATACTCAGACATCTAGACTGGGACTTGTGTACTAGACCTTGCATTCACCGGTGAGCCGATTCGCCGAGAGAAGGTCCCCGTCGGGTACCAGCGCCAATCGACTCTGGGGTACGCTCCCTGAGCACCGCGGGTCCGAGGCATGCGCAACAACCGAGTCTATCGCCTCCTTCGCACGACACTCACGATCGTTTGCGGCGTCGTGCGATACCTCTGGCTAATGCTCCGCGCCCGTCTGCCTTCGGTCAAACCAAGCGAGGCGACATGGAATCGCGCCCATCGTCGCACGGGTCAGGCGCTCTACAACCTGGCGACGTCACTTCGCGGGTGAACCCCTTACCAATCGCCCTCCTGCGCTGTGCATCTAGAAGGTGTAGAGCCAATGCATGGGACGAAAGAGAAACGGCCGAGACGATGTTTCTCGGCTTGAAACGGTGCGCCGCTGGCGCTCCAGTGGAATATCGGG
>JAAEPE010000576.1 GCA_024222395.1 Myxococcales bacterium | reverse complement strand
CCGTGATCGCTTCAAACCAAGAGGGGCGCAAAGCCACCGGAGTGGGACACGACCTCGGGGCTAAGGTGGAAGACCTGTCTGACGCCGCGTTGGCGGCGGCACAAGGCATTGCTGCTCCGTAGTGGCCGGCGAGCCGGCTGCCATGATTTGCCAGTGCTGACTTCGATGCTGTGGAACTTGAGGCACAAAGCTCAGCGTCGAAGACCTGGTGGAGCGTCGTGGTTTCGTTGACCTGGCATCACGAATCAACATCCGCTGCTTCACCTTCGACCGAGCATCAAGTCGGCGCTCAAGTTCCTGCGGAAGACCGAGTGGGCACGCAAACAGGTCAAGCAGTTGTACTATCGAAGAACAACCGGAACTCTAGTTGTTCGCTGATGTCTTGGCTGGCATGCGTCGATAGCTCTCAGACCGATGAATGTGGCTTCGCCAACAAGAGGAACGCGTTGATACGAACTAGCACCTCGGCATGCACCGACGTGAACCCCTTACCAATCGCCCTCCTGCGCTGTGCATCTAGAAGGTGTAGAGCCAATGCATGGGACGAAAGAGAAACGGCCGAGACGATATTTCTCGGCTTGAAACGGTGCGCCGCTGGCGCTCCAGTGGAATATCGGG
>JAAEPE010000575.1 GCA_024222395.1 Myxococcales bacterium | reverse complement strand
CACAGACTCCACCGTTGCTGTGACATCGCGAAGGGAGTAGAACCGCTTGTCGGCGGGGGCAATCTCCGCTGTTTGTCCAATGAGGCAGAGGCCCACCTGCAATCGGTTAAGGAAAACGTCAGCAATGTCGATCACTTGGCTCAGCGAGACGGCGTTGGGGTCGACGAGAATTGGAGATAGGATCTCCATAGCGGGTATGGCTTACTAAACCCACCAGGAGATCTTTCGAGTGCAAGGCGCGAATTGGGATTTTGCCTAGGCAAATGACGAAATGAGCAACGCTGCAATCGGGAAAGCAGGACCATCAGACCGATCATTGTTTACGCTCGGCGGTCTAGGATGCATCGTCACGCCCGACAGCGCTGGTATCGCCAGCTTGTAGCGGCGAAATACGACGGGTCAAAGCGGCGAGGACCAGGCCGTCCACGCATCGGAGACGAGCTCAGAGCGTTGGTGGTGTCGCTCGCTGTCGAGAACCCGAGCTGGGGTTACACACGGCTTAGAGACGTCCTGAGAACGCTGGGACACGAGATAGGCCGGACCACCATCCAAACAATCCTGAAAGAGCAGGGCATAGCCCGCTCCAGGCCGCGCGAAACAGATGTCCTGGAGCGAGTATCGAAGAGCCCACTGGGGCGCTCTCGCGGCCTGGGACTTCCTCACGGTGGAAGTTCTCACGATGCGGGGCCTCGTCCGCTACCATGTTCTCATCGTCATTGACCTCACCTCACTGCGGGTCGAAATCGGCGGCATCGCGTCAGAGCCGACAGGTGCTTGGATGGAGCAAATAGTACGCACCTTCTGGGCTCCGAGGTCGGTTTCCTTGTGGGGAAGACACCTCATCAAGGACAGAGATCCAGTCTTCACTAAAGACGTCCGCAACCTTCTCAGTGGCGCTGGTGTGGAGCCTGTGCGCTTGCCCGCGCGTAGCCGAATTTGAATGCCTTCGCAGAGATGTTCGTTCTCAGCACAAAATCCGAGTGCCTGAACAAGCTCATCTTGCTTGGCGAAGGGCATTTGCGATTGGCGGTGCGAGAGTACGTTGCTCACTACAATTTGGAGCGCCCACATCAGGGGCTCAGCGGTGCATTGCTGGTGCCTGTCGCGAACGAAAACGCGCGAGGTCCGATCGAATGCACGGAACGTCTTGGTGGTTTGCTTCGATTCTATCGGAGGCAGGCGACATGACGAGCGTGATCCTATTCTCGTACACCCACAGGGCCGTTCGAGTTGTAGGGTAGCCCCGGGTCGTTGCCTTCCCGGAGCCCCCCGCCAGATCCGGACTAGGAGATTTCCACCATCCGGCTCCTCCGCTGATGCGGCTCGTGGACATCGTCACAAGAAGCGAACTGCTATCCGGGGACGAGGAAGCGGAAGACGCTTCTTTAGGCTCTGCGTACCGCTTCCACGTTAAACGCGTTCTGTTGCTGCGCCTCCGCAGCCACTTGCCCCAGGCTCTCTCAACTTGGTTTAGCGTACAGCTGGAGACTCCGAGAGTTTCCACTCACCCCGTAGTAGTTGAAATGTCCTTGAGCGCGTCGACTGAGCGCCTTGTGCTGCGCATGTACCCGTGAACACGCGGCGCGTCGGAGTTCAGTCAGCCGGATCTCCGCTTCCGGCGATTCATCGAGGATGAATAGGGGTCTCCCAAGTTACTAGGCCATCTTCTTCGTACGCGCCATGAGCAAACATCCCGCTGGGTGCGAAACGACTCTCGTCGGTTGTCGAGTCGCTCGCTGTTGCTTTCAGGTTTCGCAACACCTTGAGCACCCAGAGTTTCGTACATTTCGGGACCGACCATCATGGCTCACACGCTCGCGTGCCTACGCTTCGCCGACCCCATTACCGAGACCGCCGCAAAACTCACTACCGACTGGGCGAACTCACCCTTGCCGGACGGGATTTGCACCCGATAGGTGACATTTGAAGTTTTGTGAAGCTATCGCATATCTTCACTTCCTCTCCGACCAACATTGCTTGCTCGCACTGCGTACACCACGGGTGTCAGCTGCCCAGTCGCTACCAAGAGACGAGCACAGTAGCCGGCGAATGGTTGGAGAGTTCTGAGGAGACCACACGCTCCGAAGAGAGCACGAACCCGGGCTTCTTGGAAAACCCAATGCAGTAGTCGAGTTTTATCGACTCCGCGCCTGAGGGATAAGTACAGACTTCAGCGACGCTGGGTGCCTCCCTGAGAAAATCCCCTAACCTCGAATCCACGTGCATGCGTCCCGGATTCTCTCGCAGGTGAGTTGCCAGGATGGACATGCAGCGGTCCTCGCCGAAGTAGTGGCCCTCTACCATGCCAGGACTGCGTGTCGGCGGAGGGCTGGTGTTCAAGTCGCCAAGGAGCACAACAGGATCTAGGTTTCGACAATAGTCGAGAAGATACGAGAGTTCGAACTCCTTCTGGGCGTCGACGTCGTGAGTTAGGTGGGCATTTACCACGTGGAGAATGCTGCCTTCGATCTCGTGAACGGTGTGAAGAGCCCCCTTGGCACCGAGGAGTCGGGCCTTGAGCTTTCGCCTCCACGAGACGTGCTTCTGTGGAAAGGAGACTCTATGGCGCCCGCGGATTCGTGGAGTCGATAGGGTTGCCAGCCCTGTTCTAACGTTTGTGTGGCTGCCCAAGTGGTATTCGAAGAGGGGCTGCACATCGACGTGTGCCGAGAGTTGGTTCGCCAGATAGGGTCCCTGATCGAGAGTATCGGCGCCGCTGTAGCAGGTATCAGCCTCTTGAATGGCGGCGATTTGCACGCCTTCGACCAGGAGCAGAGCCGCGATGGCATCCATCGCACCGCGGGCCTTGTGCAGTCTTGCCGTGCACTCCGGGGTCCCGCGCTTGCTGTAGAAGCGCTTGTCTTCCGTGATGCCGCCCGAGATGTTGTAGGTGGCTACGCGGACCTTGGGCATCGCTAATAGACTGCTTCTAGAATCACTCCGAGATCTTCCGATGAAAGAGTCCGGGGGTTGTTCTTGAGGCGCTGAGGGTTCACCGAGGCGACGAGCCTTGGCAGATCGGAGCGAGTGACACCGACGTCTCGCAGTTGCGTCTGCAATCCACATGCTTTCATCATGGCCTTGAGCCGGGCGGCCGTGGCCTCGCCATCGGGACACTTCAGCAAGACAGAGAGCTCGCCCATGGTTTGCTGCAGGGCTGCAAGACTGGCTACTTCGATCGATGCACTCTCAGATGCCTGGGCATTGAAGGAAAATACCGAGCCCAGAGTCAGAGCGACCGCGTGTCCGTGGGTGACACCGAAGTCTGTAGTGAGCACATAGGAGAGGGCGTGAGGAGCCGTGGTGCGTGCAATGTCGATAGCCTTGCCGGCGAGATGAGAGCCCTGCATGAGGGCTTCTCTAGCCGCAGGCGTGGGCGCCGTCGACACACTTGCTTCCCCCCAGTTTCCGAGAGCCGGAGCACAGAGCTCGATAGCTTCCGCTGAGTGGCGCCGACTCTCAGCTGTTGAACGCACGCTCCAGTACGACTCAATTGCTTGTGCAAGTGCGTCCATGCCGGTTGCGGCTGTGAGGTAGCTTGGAAGACTGTGGGTAAGACTCGCGTCTAGGATGCAATACGTCGGACGCAGACTTTCGTGGGTAACGGAGTATTTCTTACCGTCGACGTAGACCGCAGCAAAATGTGTGGTCTCGGCTCCGCTGCCGGAGGTGGTGGGCACGGCGATACAGGGAACAGAACTGCCCTCTAGGCTGACGACGCCGGTCAACAAGTCCCGAGCAGACTCCCTGCTGGCAGCCAAACCATTGATCATCTTCGCGAGGTCAAGCGCACTACCGCCGCCCACCACGAGCACGAGATCGGGCTTCTGGCTGCGCCAAATGGCAACGCCCGCTTCCACCTCTTCAAGAGTTGGGTTGGGGGAGAAGTCGCTGAAGTGAGCGACATCGAGACCACCGAGAAGCGGCGCTAGGGCCGCCTCGGCGCCGGATAACTGATACGAGCTCTTGCCAGTCACCAAGAGAAGGCGACTGGTCTTGTGACGCGCAAGCAGGGGCGCAAGCTCCTCGGCAGCCCTCCTTCCCACGGCTACAGATTCCGCATCGCTCATTTGTTTAAGAAGCTCATGACGGCATGCTTGGTTTCCCGCGGCGTCCTCGTTGGACGACCGAGGTCCTTGCGCGCGCCTTTGCGAACTCGAATCTCCACAAGCCGAGGGCCTGCGGTTGCCAGCATCTCTTTCATAACACCTGGAAGCTGTCCAAGGTCGAAGGTAGACATAGCTTGCGCATATCCACAGGACTTTGCGACTCCGCAGAGGTCCACGTCGAATCCCACCGTGGATTGCCCTCCAACGCTATCGTGAGCGGCGTTGTTGAGGACGACGTGGGTGAAATTCTTAGGAGCGAGACTACCAATCGTGGTGAGCCCACCGAGATGCATGATGGCAGCACCATCACCATCGAGACACACGACATTGCGTTCTGGCTGTGCGAGCGAGAGGCCAAGTGCAATTTGCGAGGCGTGCCCCATAGATCCCACAGTGAGGAAGTCGGAGTCGTTGCTCTCACCACGCTTCTTGCGCAGCTCGAAGAGCTCGCGAGCCGCCATGCCGGTGGTTGCCACAATGGCGGTGTCCTTTGGCAGAGTATCCAGAAGAGATGCGATGGCCTCCTCGCGTGACGAGTCGTAAACGTCGGCGCTGGCGGATTGCAAAGCGTATGGGGCAAATGCTCCTTTCGGCACCACAATCGCAAACGGAGCGTTTGTTTCCATAGCAGTGGTTGCCGCAACTCGGATGCAGGCTAGTGCGCTGGCTTCCTCGGTGGGCAGAACTGCGTGCCCAACACCAAGGGCATCGAGGGAGGGGATGGTGACGCTTCCCATCTTGCGATGCTGGGGTTCGTCCTTCTTGCCAGGCTCTCCTCTCCACCCAACCACGATGAGCATCGGCACACCATAGACGTCTGGATCCGCAAGGGAGACCAGAGGATTGACCGCGTTGCCTAGGCCAGAGTTCTGCATGTAGACCAAGGGCAATTTGCCCGTGGCCAGATGGTGACCAGCTGCCATCCCGACGGCGCTGCCCTCATTGGCTGCGATGACGTGGGAGGTTGCATCGCAATTGTCGGTTACGTAGGCGCATAAGCTCTTGAGCAGGGAGTCTGGAACTCCAGTGAAGAACTCAATCCCCGATTCTTGAAATGCCTTGAAGACGACATCTGCGCCAACCATTGCTATTTGCCTCCCGGGATTAGCTCGAGAATCTCTTTGATCGGCATACACAGCTCGTTGGCCTCGAGTGAACGCTGGTTGGCCAGAATGGACTCGGCGGTCTTCACCATGGCTGGGTAGGCAGCGCGGAGCAGGTGGTTGGCGTAGATCACGACGTTAGCCCCCTTCTCGTATAACTCGGCCTCGGTAACCATGTTGTAGGTCGAAGGCACGAGGATAACGGGCACCTTGGTCTCGAAGGATTGGAACTTGCCGAGGAACTCGAAAATTTCGTCGGGAGACTTCTCCTTGGAGTGAATCATGATGGCGTCTGCACCCGCAGCGATGTAGGCCTTTGCACGAGCCAAGGCATCGTCCATGCCTGCTTTGAGAATCAAGCTCTCAATGCGGGCAATGACCATGAATTCGTCCGTAACTTGAGCCTTCTTGCCGGAAGTGAGCTTTGCGCTGAAGTTCTCGATGGTGTCCTGAGTCTGTGGGACATCTGTTCCGAATAGGGAGTTTTTCTTAAGGCCGACCTTGTCTTCGATGATGATGGCGGAAATACCCAATCGCTCCAAGGAGCGAACCGTGAAGACGAATTGTTCGGTGAGCCTGCCAGTGTCACCATCGACGATAATGGGCTTGGTCGTGACCTCGAGTACCTGATTGATGGTTTCGAGACGAGAGGTGTTGTCCACAAGTTCGATGTCGGGCTTGCCCTTCATCGTGGAGTCGGTGAGGCTGCTGATCCAGATGCCGTCAAATTCACATTTTTGGCCTTCGCGCACAACGCTGGTGTGTTCGACGATGAGACCACTAAGACCGCTGTGTGCCTCGCTGAAACGCACAATGGGTTTCGCCTCGATGAGTCGCCTCAGCATGCCGCGGCGAATGTCCGCCGTAGTGCCAATCTCTTTTTGCGTGTGAATCAGTTGGGTAGAAGAAATGCCTGGCGTGTAGTTAGGCTCGACGAGCTCACCACCCCACTTCCCAAGAGCCTCGATGACGCGGTCGCGAGTGGCCTTCTGCACACCGGTCTTCCAATCGTCTCCGTGCACAACGAAATCTGGTTTCAGTAGCTCGAGATTAGGCACGTAGTCGAGAGTCTCTTGCGGAATGACTTCCACGACTCCCTTGAGGTTCTCGACAACCGCCTTGCGCTGCTCGTAGCTGAGATAGGGAAGACGCTTGTACGAGCCAATCGCCTTGTCCGTGAGGAGCCCTACGGTGACGTCGCCAAGCTCACGCGCCGCCTCGAGAATATTGATGTGGCCGGGGTGAATGAGATCGGCGCTCATTGCCACATAGACGCGTTTTGATGCTGAATCAGACATAGTTTGCAGGGAGGTAGCAAGCTCTCATCATGATGTCAACAAGGGCACCAGGCCCCGAAGACGCACCCATGCTGGGCGTTGCGAAAACCAACGAAACAAGCCTAGCGCGAGGTGGCTTAGGCCTGCCTGGCAAAGGTCGGAACAATCCGCCACCAGGGCATGGAGGTGCACTCCTAGCTCTTCAGTGACTGCTTCACGGAGCGAATATTGATGCCCTGGAAGCGTGAGAGAAGGGCGCTGTAGCTAGAGACACCAACGAGCAAGACTAGAGCGGCCCGCAGCGGCATGGGGAACCCCATTGCGGCAAGTTTTGTCACCGCAGCCAGGGCCGTGGCCGCGAGGCCACAGAGCATGATTCCGGCAAGACGCCGGTAGAAGCGATAGCTTGGTACTTCGAGAATCTGAAACGCCATGTACACCAGAACTGCGAAAGCAATGGGATACCCCATCAGCCAGGCGAGAGCGACCGACGTGAATCCGAGTGACGGGCCAAAGTAGTAGGCAAACAGAACAAAGAATGCAGAAAGCACTGCGGCGGCCGTTGCCGTGTAGATGAGAGTTAGCGTGGGGCGCCCAACACCATCGAGGAAGGGAGGAATGACGAAGCTCAGAGCCCTGAGGATGGCGACGCCACAGAGCAACCTGATAATTGGGGCTCCTGAGGTGTAGTCGTTGTCTTTCGAGGCCGAGAGGATCGCGAGAATCTCTTCCGCCGCGACAAACGTAATGCCTACAAAGAGCAGCATAATGGTGAGGTTCATCTTGCAAAACGCGACGAGCTGCTCGTAGAGGGCGCCCGTATCGTTTTTTAGCTTTGAGAACGCGGGGAACGCCACGTTGCCGGTAATCTCAGCGATCACGACGGCGGGCTCCAGGACGATTCGGTAGGCAATGGCGTACACAGCAAGGTCCGCAGGACCGAAGTAGTAGCCCACCACTTGAATGTCGACCATGCTGTAGAGCCGGAAGAGAATCTTGTGGGCGGAGGTCTTGAGTCCGAACTTCGCCCAATCCCAACCTTCGCTAAACTTGAAGACAAAGCTGGGACGCCAAGGGTTGCAAATCTGAACTCCGACGCCGGTGACGAACACGCGTGCAAGGGGGCCAACAACAAAACTCCAAACACCAAATCCGCCAATCGCGAAGCCCACCTTGCTCGCGAATTCTACGACGTTTGCAATGATGCGAATGACCGAGAGCTCTTTGAAGCGAAGCTCCTTCTTCATGAGAGCGTAGGGCAGGAAATACACGTTCTGCCAAATGAGTCGACAGCCGTAGAGCATCAACATGCCTGTGAGGACGGGTTGCTTGTGGAAGAAGACAAGCAGTGGGCCGATTCCGAATGCCAGGAGGGCGAAGAGCGCCAACGACATGAGGATGTTGAGCCAGAAGACCGTCGACATGCGAGACTGGCTGTGATCGTCACGCTGAATGAGAGCGGCGGCCATGCCTAAGTCAGTGGCGATGTCGAGCACAGGGAAGAGGGAGACCACGATGAAGGCGACCCCTACGTCTTGTTTGGGGACCCAGAAGGCGACCATCAGGCCAATCGCGAGAATGTCGAGTGCCCCAACGAGCGAACTCGCAAGCCCCACCCACGCCAGGCCACGGCGGACGCGCTTGCCGACATCCGCTCCGTCTTCCGGCGTACTCATGTGCTCGCCAGTGGTAGCACTCGTCCGATTGTGAGGCGAGCATTATGGCCTCTTTGTGTGGCGAGCGTTTACCGCCCGTGCCGCAATCTGCCAACCTCTAGATCTAGTGTATCCGTCCCGAAAGCGAGTCGACCACTTTTTGGCCTGCAAGCAGCATATCTTTGTCCAAGTGTCCTCAACCACGGAGAGGTAACCCACGCGATTATTCAGGCCACGCCGAGGCTAGCCGCCAACAGCAACCGTCTCGCCCGCGACCGCTGCCCCTTGCTCCAGGCAGATCATCCGCACTCTACCCGTCGCCACGAGCCGGTCTTCGTCGTCTCGAATCACGACATCCCAGACGTGGGTCCGCTTGCCTCGAGTGAGCGGTGTCGCTTCGCCGTATAACGTGCCGCTGCGCACAGCTTTCAGAAATGACGTCGTATTCTCCAAGCCAACAGTGCTCTGCCCTCTCGGCATGGAGTTGATCGCTGCTCCCACGCTGGCCAATGTCTCAATCATCGCCGAGTAGATGCCACCGTGTACCAAGCCATAGGGCTGGTGAAGCTCTGGTGTCACATCTACTTTGGCGCAGACCTTTTCGTAGGCCGCGCTTGTGAACGTGAGGCCTATCAGATTGTTGAAGCCACCACGCGTAGCGTTCAGCATGTCGACGGCGTTTTCCGGAAGTTGGGGAGGCGGCGTCTTGCTCATGCCTGGAGTCTTACACGAGAGCACTAGGCGCGTCTTGGCAACGCCTTCCTAGAAGAGCCCTTTGTGCAAGCGAGCAGCGAGCACGTCTCGCGCGGTAGAATAGCGCTCGAGGGCCTCTCCGACGAGGCGTGCAATTTCTTGGTCTAGAGACTCCTCGATCGACTCGATCGAGTGATCGAGGACCAGCTTAGTCGCGTGGCTCACGACCTGCCCCAGCAACCTCTCTCGGCCCGTTACGAGCAGGCTTGCCAGGCCTCCGCCGCTTGCAGACGGACCACCAAAGAACTCACGGAGCCTGTCCCAGGTCCAAAACTCGCGCCAGCAAAGGTAGCCGTTGCCGTCCTTGGCCTCTTGCCATTCAAACCCAGCCGCTTGCAACGAGACCCGCTCGACCTTGCTCTCCGTGTGTCGCTCGATGCGAAACGAAAGCCTGGATTCATCGAGAGAGAACCTAGGGCACAGGAGTTGTTCCTCGCCTAGGCGCCCGGCAACTTCACCCCGATCGAGGTGAAGTGTGAGTTGATGGACCCGCGCTTCGACTTCAAAACCCGCCAACGCTCGATTGGCGCTATCTTTCACAGTTCGAGTCTGAGCGCTATCACTCTCATTAGGAGGAACGTGTCCGTGCAGATGCAAATACGGTGCGTCCCTGTGATCGCTACAGTCCATTCCCAACACGTCGTCCGAGTCCTTTGAAAAGAGCCGTCCAAAACTCACTACCATCGTCACCTGTTGCGGCTCATCAAAGT
>JAAEPE010000574.1 GCA_024222395.1 Myxococcales bacterium | reverse complement strand
GACAAGCGTCGCCGCATTGTGTCCTTCGTAGAAGTGCACGCGCCCCTGCATGGCAGCGCAACAGACATCACCCTTGTTTCCCACAATGAGGCGACCTGCGTGCCCAGCTACAGTCGAAACCGGGAAGTTTGGAATATCGCCGTAGTCTACAATTGCGGCGTCCTCGAGCGTCTCGGCGTAGGCGCCCAGGCCGCTGCCGAGAATAAGCCCGATCGTTGGTTTGCGCGTGCCGATTCGAGATTGAGTTGCCGCGGATGCTTCTTGAAGCTGGTCGAATGTCGATGTCATCTAGCGAAGTACCTCTAGGATGCGCGAGGTGGCCACCTCGACTGCACTATTACTGATTGTGTAGGCGCCTTCGATGAGCTTGATCGCTTCAGCAAGGCCCTGGTCATTGTGGTGCACGGTGGCGAGTACATCGCCAACTTGTATGGAGTCGCCAACCTTGGCTCGAAGTTCTATACCGACGGAGTGATCAATCGAGTCTTTGGCTGCGCGGCGACCAGCACCGAGCCAGAGGCCTGCCACGCCCATGTCCCGAGCGGCGATGGCGCCAATCGAACCTGCGTCTCTTGCGAGCACATCGGTCTTGTGTGCTGCCTGTGGGAGTACTGTGTCTGGTAAATCTACGACGCGCGGGTCGCCGCCTTGCGCCTCGACTAGCTTAGAAAAACACTGAGCTGCTTGGCCGTTGTCCAATACTGTCTCAATCCGCGCCTTGGCAGCCCCTTGCTCGCTTTCCACGCCCGCTGCCAAGAGCATCTCTGCGCCCAGTACGACTGTGAGTTCGCGCGAGTCGGCGGGCCCCTCACCGCGCAAGATGGCGATGGACTCTGAGACTTCTAGTGCGTTGCCGATCGTCGTACCGATGGGAGCGTTCATGTCGGTGATGACAGCGGTAACGGGCTTTCCGGCAGCTCTACCGATCACTTGGATTGCCGTGGCAAGCTCGTGGGCCTCATCCATCGTCTTCATAAAGGCGCCGTGACCGACTTTGCAATCGAGTACGAGGGCATCGATACCCTCTGCGAGCTTCTTTGACATTATGGAAGACGCGATTAGCGGCACAGACTCCACCGTTGCTGTGACATCGCGAAGGGAGTAGAACCGCTTGTCGGCGGGGGCAATCTCCGCTGTTTGTCCAATGAGGCAGAGGCCCAGCGTGTCGACGAGTTCGGTGAAGCGCCCGATATCAAGGTTGACCGAGAAGCCTGGGATCGATTCGAGCTTATCGAGTGTGCCCCCTGTGTGGCCGAGCCCGCGCCCGGAAACCATCGGTACAGCCACTCCGCACGCGGCAACGGCAGGTGCGAGCGGAAGCGAAATCTTATCGCCCACGCCACCGGTCGAGTGTTTGTCGACCTTGGGCCTATCGATGCTGCCGAGGTCCAAGACCTCACCGGAGTGCAGCATTGCGTCCGCCCAAACCGCGAGCTCTTCGTCGGCCATGCCTCTAAAGTAGATGGCCATGAGCATCGCGGAGACTTGATAGTCGGGAATTGTTTGCGACGTAACTCCTTCGACGAAGAAGCGAAGCTCATCGGGACTAAGAGTTTCTCCGTTGCGCTTCTGGCGAATGAGAGTTTGGGGAAGGAACGAGAGCGACGACACTTAGTACCCCGATGCCTTGCCGGAGTCTTTTCCTGTGGCAATTGCAATCGATGCAGAGGCGCCGATGCGATTCGCGCCTGCTTCCGTCATTCGTGCTGCATCCTCTGGAGTGCGAACCCCGCCGGAAGCCTTGACTCCTAGCTCGCCGCCGACGACGCGACGCATGAGAGTTACGTCCTCGACAGTTGCGCCCCCTTTGGCAAAACCAGTCGAGGTCTTCACAAAGGCGGCTCCCGCGAGCTTGCTGAGACTGCAACTGATGATCTTCTCTTCTTCGGTGAGAGAGCTGCACTCGAGAATGACTTTGACGCCCGCAGGGCGAGAGGCCTTGACGACCTTGCAGATATCCTCGAAGACGGTCTCGTAGTCACGGGACTTCATGGCACCGATGTTCATCACCATGTCGATTTCTTGGGCACCATGGCGCACAGCATCTCGTGCCTCGTAGGCCTTTGAGCCCGGACTCATGGCTCCGAGAGGAAAGCCGACTACGCAGCAGACCATCACACTGCTGCCCGAGAGCAGGGTCTTGGCGAGGCCGACCCAAGTAGAGTTCACGCACACAGAAGCGAAGTTGTACTTGCGAGCCTCGTCGCAGAGGTGAACGATGTCATCTCGGACCGCCTCAGGCTTGAGGAGCGTGTGGTCAATCATGCCGGCGAAGCCACCTTCGGGCTTGCCTATGCCACCAGGAGCCCCAATTCGGGCGGCGCCCGCCGCTTCGATGGCGCGGGCAGACCAAGGTCTGTGCACAACGCATGCGCCACATGAGGAGCAATCGCCACTGTCGCCACCAGCACATTCGCTTTGATTGGCGGCCTGGACAACAGGCAAGCTCGTTCCGAGTCGCCCGCGAACTCGCTCCGTGATGAGGTCTACGAGCTTGTCGATGTCGCTATCTTGAACAGCCATAACCGAGGAACTATACCTAGTTGCGCGGGATCAGGGGAGGTTCCGGAGCTACAAAGACGGCCTCGGAGCATCGGATAAGCCAACTTCGGCAGCATCTCAGGGGTCGATGACGAGTCGGAACCCGATGTTCTTCTTCGCTCGGGATCGCCATGCTCGGATTGCGCCCTTTGCGTTGCCTGTTTGCCGCATTGCCTGAGAGCCCTTGGCTCCGTCGTCTAGCCATTCCCAGAGGGACTTGCTAGTCGCCATGACCGAATCGTCTTCGGACCGCATTGCTAGAGCCGCGGTGTATTCCTCTGGAGTCGGAAGGCGTGCTCCCTTCGATTGAGCGTAGGCTCGGGCATAGGAAAACTCGACCCCGCTCGCTGGTTTGAGTGCCCGTGACTTCTTCTTCGTTGGCTTCTTCTGATTTGGGAATATTGCCGCGAATTCTTCGTGTGTAACCAGATCCTTGGACATGAAGATCGCCTTGTGTAGCGAGCTTGCTGGAATCAAAAAGGTGCCCAGTGGGGCTTCGGGAGGGGCCGGCGCGGCGTCGGGAGGCAATGCGACGACGGCGATAGGGGCCGTATCCGCCGCAACTTGCAGTGGGGCGGCGGCGCTGGGGCTCGGCATGGGGCCGGCCAAATAGAGGACCAATCCCACGATGAAGACAGCTGCGGATACAACGGTGGTGGCATCGAGTACTTTGGAGCGCTTGGTCTCAGCAACTGCACTTCGTTGGGATGAATGTTTCGATGGTTGTAGCGCCTGGGAGGGGCTCTGTACTGCTCGGTCCTGGGAAGATAGATGGACGTGAGTTTCTGCGCCGTCGTCGAGGTGGGCATGGGTATTCTCGGGTTGCGATTGGCCTGCCAGCCGACTCACGTCGGTGCCCTGCCGATTGCCACCGATGTAGGGCGTCTTTGCGGAAGGCCCTGGTCTCGAGTCACCCGATTGTGATGGTCGACTTGTTGTTGGTGGCGGCGTCGTGCGTCCACCCAGGCGCTCAACGATGTCAGCGAGCTCTACGACAAGCTCGGCGTACGAGGGGCGCGCCTCGGGCTTCTTTGACATCATGCGCAACAGCAGGCGTGCGAGTTCTGAGTCTGCGTCCGGGACGACCAACAAGGGGTTGGGGGCCGGATCTCGCAAGTGCCTCGCCACCACCTTGAGGTACTTGTCGTCATGGGTATTGCCCTTTCGGAATGGAGGCTTCCCTACGAGTAAGTAGTAGAGAGTGCCTCCTAGGGAATAAATGTCGACTTTCTCGTCGATCGCTTCGCCTCGCGCCTGTTCCGGGGCGATGTAGTCAGGAGTTCCGACAACCACTCCCATGGCAGTGAGTGCGGGCTCATTCTTTGGGTCGACGGGCTTCGCAAGGCCGAAATCCGTAACCTTGGTTTGGCCATTGTCGAGTTTGACCAGGTTTGCGGGCTTCACATCGCGATGAACGAGCCCTGCTAGATACGCGGCTTCGAGACCTCGTGCTGTATCGAGTACGACACGAGAGGAGTCCAATGATGACATCGGCCCCTGTTGCGCTACCAGGCTACCCAGGTCGGTACCCGTTAGAAACTCCATGGCGATGTAGGGGCGCTCGTCCCAGGTCCCGGTAGTGAATACTTGCACCACGTTTGCGTGAGAGATGGCCGCCACTGCTCGCCCCTCTCGGACGAAGCGCGCTTCGAGTTCCTCGTTGCCGCGGTGTTTGTCACTGAGAATCTTTATCGCGACTGTGCGCTTGAGATCGATGTCGGTGGCCTTGACCACGTCTCCCATGGAGCCAGCGCCTATGGTGCCTACGACCTGGTATCGATCGATGACTTGACCTGGTGCTGGGACAGACACGAATTAGTAGTCGTTCTCTGTGCGCTTTGCGAGGTTTGAGAAGCGCGTGTAGCGGCCCTCGAAGTGGGTCTCAACGATGCCCATAGCGCCGTGTCGGTTCTTGCCGATGATGATCTCTGCAACGTTGGGGAACTCGCTCTCCTTGTTGTAGACGACGTCCCGGTAGATGAACATGATGACGTCGGCGTCTTGCTCGATGGCGCCAGATTCTCGCAAATCGGAGGGCATGGGGCGTTTGTCGGGCCTCGACTCAAGGCTTCGATTGAGCTGCGAGAGCGCGATAATCGGACAACCCACTTCTTTCGATAGCGCTTTGAGTCCACGTGAAATCTCGGAGATTTCTTGTTCTCGACTCTGCTGGCCTTTGGAGCTGCCCTGCATGAGCTGGAGATAGTCGAGAAGAATGAGACCATACTTCTTCTCGCCAAAGAGCTGCTTGTCGCTGGCGAAACGTCGTACCGATGATCGCAACTCTCGCATGTTGAGAGCCGGCGTGTCGTCAATCATGATCGGAGTCTTGGACAGAGTGTCTGCCGCATAGGTCATGTTGGTCAGATCTTGCCGCTGCAGCATGCCTCGCCGAAGTGCAGTGGAGTCGACTTTGGCTTCTGAGCACAGAAGCCTCTCTGCGAGCTGTTCAGACGACATCTCGAGTGAGAAAAGTAGGACGGGAAACCCATAGGTGACGGCGGCATTGCGTGCAATAGAGAGCGCGAATGATGTCTTGCCCATGGCGGGGCGAGCGGCCAGTACTGAGAGTTCGCCAGGCTGAAAGCCTGCGAGTTTCTCGTCCAGGTCGGTGAAGCCGCTGGGCACACCTGTAATGCCGCCGGCCGCTTTGAAACGTTCATCAAGGGACGAGAAGACGTTTTTGAGAAGAGCCTTGATGCTTTCGGCTCCGCCTTTGTGCTGGCGCTGCGTGACTTCGAAAATTCGCGCTTCACTCTCGTCGAGATAGCTCTCGATGTCTCCGAAGTTTTCGTAACCCTTTGCGGCAATATCGGATGCCGCCAACATGAGCGAACGGGCAGCGTACAAGTCAGTGACTGTCTTGGCGTAGTGCACCACGTTGTCGGCCGTGGGCACGCGAAGTGCGAGCTTTGAGAGACCTGCGAGGCCACCCACTGCTTCGAGCTTGCCCATTTGGGATAGCTGCGCCTCAAGGGTCACTTCATCGATGGCCTTGGTCTGATCTTCCAGGGCGCGCATCGCACCAAAGATGACCTGGTGCTTGGGATCGTAGAATTGATCTTCGTTGAGATCGTCGAGTAGCGATAGCACCTCGTTGCGCAACAGTATGCCGCCGAGCAGTGATGCTTCGGAATCGAGGCTGTGGGGCAAAGTTCGATTGGACGACACGGGCAGACCTACTGTACTCGCAAAAAGGGGCCCCCAGGGGGTACCTGGAGGCCTCTAGTTGCCCGAAGAGAGTGAGGTGCCTGGTGTGGAACGCCAGGCTTCAGCGCCGAAGGCGCGAAACACGAACGATTGCTTCAGCACGCGTCTAGGAGGCCTCCTAGGGCCTAGTCCTGATCTTTGCCAACAACCCAGAACTTGAGGACAGCGATAACGCCGGCTCCAAGCTTCACATTTGCCTCGTACTTGCCTACGGCCTTGATGGCCTCGGGAAGCTGAATTCGACGAGAGTCGACTTCAATCTTTGCCACTGCGAGTTGCGAAGACAGATCGCGAGCTGTGACCGAGCCAAACATCTTGTCGCCTTCGCCGACTAGACGCTCAAACTGTAGCGTCATGCCGCCGATGCGCTTCGCCATCCACTCGTTTTCGGTGCGCTGCTTGGCAACCTCCTGTGCGATCATAGCTCGATCGTGTTCAAGGCGCTTGATGTTGCGCTTGGTAGCGCTAAGAGCAAGGCCTTGTGGCAGGAGGTAGTTGCGGCCGAAACCGGGTTTTACATTAACAAGCTCGCCGGCATCGCCGAGATTGTCCACATCTTGAGTGAGGATTAATTGCATCGCCATGATGGACTCCTTTATTTGCCAGTGACCGTGAAGGGCACGAGAGCGATCATGCGGGCACGGCGGACTGCTGTAGCCAGAGCGCGTTGGTGCTTAGCGCATGTGCCGGTGACACGAGCAGGTGTTAGCTTGCCACGATCGGTGAGGTAGTTCTTGAGAAGGGTTGGATCCTTGTAGTCAGCAACTACTTCGGTATCGGCGCAGAAGCGGCAGCCTTTGCGGCCACGGAATACGCCACCAGCGCTTCCGCCGCGTCCACCTTTGCGATCGTCGTCATCGTTCTTTTCGTGAGCCATGTTTTAGTTCTCCTCCTTGGTGGTCTCAGCCTCTGCTGGAGCATCTGCCTTAGGGGCAGCATCGCCTTCTGCGGGAGCTTCTGCCTTGGCAACAATTTCGCCTTCTGCAGCAGCAGCTTCGCCCTCTGCAGCAGCTCCGCCCTCTGCAGTAGCTTCGCCCTCTGCAGCAGCTTCGCCCTCTGCAGCAGCCTTTGCTTCTGCTGGAGCATCGCCCTCTGTAGCATCGCCTTCATCTGCAGCGCGACCTGTCATGAGTTCCTCTTCGTCCGCTGCAGTTGTTGCTGCGCGCTCGTAGGTCTCAGCGTCGATCTCGGTCTCGCGAGAGCCACTGGCAACGTTCGTGTCGAGCTTGATGGTCATGTAGCGCATGACGGGATCGAGAAGGCGCATGTTGCGCTCGAACTCGGCGACGATTTCTGGACTACCAAGGTACTTCCAGAGCAGGTAGATGCCTTTGCGCTCCTTCTTGATTTCGTAGGCGAGCTTGCGCTTGCCCCAGTTGTCGACATTCAGGATCTGTCCACCGCGTTCTTCGATGATGGACTTCACGCGGCCGTTCACATCAGCGACTTTGTCGTTGATGGTGTCGGGGTGCAGAATGTAGACAGTTT
The DNA here is from genome assembly GCA_024222395.1 of Myxococcales bacterium. GTDB lineage: Bacteria > Myxococcota_A > Polyangia > Haliangiales > Haliangiaceae > NORP324. Next base: position 7,541 of record JAAEPE010000574.1, on the reverse strand, counting down.
CGTATTCGCGGAGCGTATTGGGCGCGTCCGCTAGGCTTTGTAGTGCCATGTTTTAGTTTCTCCTTTTGGGTATCAAGCCCACCGACACCCCCTATTGAAAGGGACTTGCGATGAGCAAGGAGTGGCGAATTACCGCAAACAAGAATTAGTTTGGGTTCACTCCATTGAAGTCGTTCATAGCCACGGTCATGCCCAAAGCAACGATGGCTTCTGCAGCGTCGGCGGCTCTGTTAATTGCGTCTTGCATCTCAGGGATTTCACGGCTGTCGAAGGGGCTTAGGACATGGTCCGCACCGGCTCCTTCAAAGCCGGCGGCCGGTTTACCGATACCGACGCGAATACGCAAGAAGTCTCTGCTACCTAGTTGCTCGATAATTGAGCGGAGACCGTTGTTGCCGCCGTGGCCCCCACCGGATTTGAGCCTCAGGCGTGCCGGTGGCAGGTCCAATTCGTCGTGAATGACGAGTAAGTGCTCGGGATCCGTATCGTGAAACTGAGTGGCTCGCTGCACTGCAAAGCCACTCTTATTCATGAACTCCATGGGCTTGAGGAGCAGCACCTTGGTAGTGCCGACGAGACCTGTTGCGGCCTCGCCCCCAAACTTGGTGCGAAGACCGCTCTGCATATGCCTACGCACGAGCTCGTCCACCACCTCGAAACCGACATTGTGGCGAGTCTTCTCGTATCGGCGTCCTGGGTTTCCCAGGCCAGCAATGATCCACATATCGGTTTCGCAACCAGGCTAGTTCCCAGTACCAGACTAGGCTTTGGGCGCTTCAGCCACTTCAGCCGCTCCAGCTTCTGCTTCAACATCCTTATCGTCGGACTTGAGGCCCTTGGGAGCTATGCAGGTCACGATGGTAAGCTTGGTGGCTTCAGCAAAGGAGACACCTTCGGGAAGAACGATGTCACTGATGTGAAGTGTGTCGCCAAGCGCGAGTGGAGCGATGTCGATGACAAGCTTGGTTGGGATGAGTGCAGGCTTCGACGTGACCTTCACTTCGTGGCGAGCCCAAGAGAGAAGACCACCCTCAACAGCGCCAGCGTAAGATCCCTCAGAAACTACAGGAACCACGGCTTCGACCTCTTTCTCAGGATCGATGGACTTGAGATCCACGTGGGTGATTTCGCGGCGAAGCTTGCTGATTTGGAAATCCCAAACCATGGCTTGCACAGTGACAGACTTCTCGCCTTCGATCGTGAGATCAAGAACCGTGTTGCGGCGCTTCTCTGGATCAAAGGCACCCTTGAGGGCCTTGACGTTGAGAGTCACAGCAAGAGGAGTTTCGAGTCCGTGGCCGTAGCAGACGCCAGGCACATCGCCTTCTCGTCTGGTGACGCGGCTGATGCCTTTGCCAGTTGTTGCTCGGTGTTGGACTGCTAGTTTGCCGACTTCCATCTTGTTGTTCCTCGTAGACACGTTTCGTTTTATTGCTAGCGACGGCTTCGTGCGGGCGCTAGATGAATAGGGAGCTAATTGAATCGCCGTGGTGAATACGCTTAACGGCCTCGCCAAGCAAGCGACCAACGGACAGGACTTCAATTTTGTCGCAAGCCTTGCCGGCCTCGCTAAGACCAATTGTGTTGGTAACCGTGACTTTTCGCAGCGGTGAGGCCGCAATTCTCTCGATCGCCTTGCCGGAGAAGACCGGGTGGGTCGTGCAGGCTTCGACGGAGATTGCCCCGTTGTCCATGATGGCCTGGGCTGCGTTGCAGAGGGTGCCGGCCGTGTCGATGATATCGTCGACGATGACGGCCTTCTTGCCCTTCACATCACCAATAATATTCATTACTTCGCTCACGCCTGGAGCGGAGCGGCGTTTGTCGATAATGGCCAGGTCAGCACCGAGGCGCTTTGAATAGGCACGAGCTCGCTCAACGCCGCCAGCGTCTGGGGAGACGACGATGGTCTTCTCACCCTGAAGTCCGGCGGACCGCATGTGATCGATGAAGATCGGCATGGCGTAGAGGTGATCGAAGGGAATGTTAAAGAACCCCTGAATCTGGCCTGCGTGCAGATCCATCGAAACCACGCGGTTTGCGCCGGCAGTGGTGATGAGGTCAGCAACCAGCTTGGCGGTGATCGGGGTGCGTGGCCGAACCTTGCGATCCTGGCGTGCGTAGCCAAAATAGGGGATTACCGCAACAATGCTGCCAGCCGACGCTCGCTTAAGCGCGTCGATCATGATGAGCAGCTCCATCAGGCCCTGGTTGACAGGCGTGCAAGTGGATTGCACCACAAAGGCATTGAGCCCACGGACGTTCTCGTTGATCTCGACGTAGATTTCGCCATCTGAGAAGTGAGTTACGTCGGACCGACCTGCGGGAATTTCTACATACTTGCAGATCTCCTCAGCAATTCCGGGGTTGGCGTTTCCAGCAAAAATTGAGAGGGCTTTGAGCATGATGGCGGTGCTTTGAGCTGCAACAGGTGAATCGAATGACTCTAGAAGTGTGCTGTGACAGCGTCGATTTACACGTCTTCTGACGCTTTGGTCAACTGCTATCTAGGGAATCGGGTGCAGTTCCTGAAAGTGGGGGGCTGTGCCGGGCTATGCCGCCATCTGCGTCCGGGTTGTGGCCTCCCAACGTCCGTCAAAGAGATCGGCACGCAGTAGGGCCAAAGGCAGCTAGCAGCTACCAGCGATCCATCTCTCGCTCTCCATCGTTGTCGTAGCGATCGGCGATTTTGTTGCCCCGGTACCGTTGGAGATTGCCGCCTTTCGCGAAGCCATCGACGATCGCCGCCAGCTCGTCGTCTTGCGTCGGGCCCGAATGGCTTGGGTTGTGACCGCCGCTCTTGGCCATGGTGTCGACGTGCAGTGTCTGTGTTGGGAAGGCGAAGCTCACTCCAAGGCTCTCGGCGATGCGTAGGATCTCGAGATTCAGATGGGTCCGAATGCGCAACTCATCATTCCAAGAGTCGCAGACCATGAAGCAGTAGAGAAGAATGTTCAGGGTGCTATCCCCGAAGCTCTGAAACTCGACCATGTAGTAGTCCTTGCGCATGCCCGGCATGCCACTAAGCAGTGCACGCACGCTCTCACAGAAGGACTGCACCTTGGGGACGGGAGTGTCGTAGGCCAGACCCAGGGTCGTTGTGTAGCGCCGGTACTCACGCATACCGTAGTTGTCGACGTTCGTCGTTGTGATGCTGGCGTTGGGAACGGTCACCAGTGAGTTGTAGAAGGTGCGCACTCGCGTCGTGCGAAAGCCGACCTCTTCGACTGTGCCTTCAACATTACCGACAACAATCCAGTCGCCGATCTGAAAGGGTTTGTCGATAAAGATCATCACCGAGCCGAAGAAGTTAGCGATGGTGTCTTTGGCTGCCAAGGCGAATGCGAGCCCACCGAGACCGACGCCTGCGAGCAGAGAGCCAACGTCTACGCTTAGATTCTGAAGTACGAAGATGCCTCCTAGAACCGCGACGAAGACCTTCAACGTTTTCACGATGAGTGGAACCAGCTGATCGTCGAGCTTTGTCGAGGTGCCTTCTGCCTTTGACTCCATCCAGAAGGCGAGTACGTCTATGAGCCGGTATCCCAACCAGACGATGGAGTAGGCTGCGAGTGCTTTGGTGAGCAACGCGGCGCCGTGGGCAATGCTGATTGTGAAGGCTAGCTTGGGAACGCTCAAGTGGAAGACACCGGCCATGACCAGGCCGCCAATTGGACGGTCTGCCCTGTCGACAGCCTTGTTCAAATAGCTGAGCTTGGTCTTTCCAACGAGGCGCTTTAGGTACGTACGAATGAAGAAGACCACCATGCGCTGCAAGAAGAGTGCGAAGAAGATAAGAGCGATGATGCCGATGTACTTCCAGACTTCGTTGCCAGCGAACTTGCTGTGAAACCAACCTGGCAGATTGCTCGCCAGTTTCTTAACGAGGCTTGATTCCGGAACGCGAGCCAAGCTCTCTGGGGTGAAAAGCCAACGACCATCGGCTGCTCGGCGAATTCGGAATTCTGGCGCCAACGGATCGAAGTACTCGTGCTGCCCTGAGCCAGGGGCAGTGTAGCCAGCTGCGGTTGGCGCCCCATCTGTGTCGATGAGCCTGTCTTCAGCGTCGAGAAACTCGAGCATGCGCTCGGCCAAGTCCGGGGCATCGACGTGTGGCTGGGCAAGGCCGGAGCTGTCGAAACAGAGAGCAGCCTTCCGTGCATCCTTTTTGGCCCAGAAGAGCATCTGCAGATACGCCTGCCTCGGGGTGTGGCAGGTTCCGCCTACCTCAGCATCGATAGGCGGCAGTCCTTCTGCTGCTTCCGCTGCAGCCGGCTCCTGGGACAGAGCGGTGCTTGAGAAGACCGAGCAGAACAGCAGGACGAGCAGAGTCGGGGCGAATCGCAGGCGAGGCGTACTCATGCCGGCAAGGTAGTGAAGATAGAGCAGTACATGCAAGCGCTTGACAGGTCAGAGTCTAGGCGTGAGATTGTAGCTATGGCGATAGCTCAGCATCTTCTCGACATTCTACGTTGCCCAAAGAGCCTCGGAGAGCTCATCTATGTGACTGGCGAGGAGCAAGAATTCCTATTTTGCCCGGACTCGAAGCTACGGTACCGAGTCGAAGACGGGATTCCTGTGATGCTGGTCGACGAGGCCGAGCTGCTAGATGAGGCCGCCTGCGAAGCAATTGTCTCCAAGAACGCGAAAAACTAAGTCCGCGATGCGCTAGCCGACTCCCTCTATCGGGGGCGGCTGCATCGGGATCCACTCTTAGAGTCAGAGCGCGCAGAGCTTGTTGCAAGCTATTGCACCCGATGGGCTTCATCACAACCTGATCGGCGAACGAGTGTAGGAGCGTCTCTGTCTCGGGGGAAAACGCTCCGCCCGTGATGAAGATGAACTTCTTTACCTATGCTTGGCACTAGTTTCTTGGCCGAGGTGAAGAGCACATCACCAGTCATCCCTGGCATCATCATGTCGCAGAAGACAACGTCGTATGAGCAGGTCGACAGGAGCGATAGAGCTTCAGCCGCGTCATCGACCACGGTCGTAGTGTTGCCTCGTAGCAGGCGCTCAAGAGGTTTTGCATACCATCGGATCATCGTCGATGATGAGAACTCGTAGGCCGCTTATCCCTTGAATTCGCATCTTGTCAGAGGCGATCTTGCTCGATGCTGTGAAAAGAGGCAGTGTGATCCCAAAAACAGGTGCCTTTGCCAACTTCACTTGTGAACGTGAGCTCTCCACCAACTCGCTCAATCTCGTTCATACAGAAGTAGAGGCCAAGGCCCGTGCCCCTACCGACGTCCTTGGTGGTGCAGAAGGGCTCGAATAGACGCCTTTGGGGATCCCAACCCGGCGTGTGCGCAGGGTCGTCTTCAAGCTCGTGCGCCATGATGGGCTCGGCGCTAAACTCGGCAACTCCTGGCTCATCCGCCAGCTGTGTCATCGCTCCAAGGGTAGGGCCGCCGTTGGCGCGGCTCTCGACGATCTCTGCGATGAATATTCCAAGCTCCGGGGCGTTGCGGCAGGATCACTCAAGTCGATAGCTTCACTGCTGTAGCTAACGAGAAGCCGACCATCGGGCATAGGTGATGGATCTCGATAGAAGCCCGTCGACGCGCTGGTCGAAGCCACGGCATCATCCATGTTCGTAAATGCATGCAGGAAACCGCGGGAAGTAATCTGGTCTTCATCTCCGCGGGGCACCTCGGGGCCAAGCTGGCGATCGTAGATTGCCAGCCGACCGCCACGCCAAACGTTGTCACGCTCCATCTGGATGGATGCGTAGCGCCCTTCTGGTAGACATCGAGTGTCGTAGGAGACTTCTTCGTCCGCCGTGATGCCGTGGTGGATGTGGATCTCCGGTTGTCCGTGGTACTTGCACCCGAACGCCACCAGGGAGCACTCCGACATCGTCGGTGAGCTGGCGCAAACCGCCACCCGCAAGATCCATCTCGTAGATATTGAAGGAGTCGACAACATCCCTGCGCATTGCAAAGACCACTCGGTCACCATCGTGATTTACCGCTGGCGAGCGAATGTCGGCTGGGCCCGTGTGGACGGACGAGGTCAAGTTGGTGACCGTGCCATCTGATGTGGCAGGCGATAGGACGAAAAGATCCGTTCCGGGCACGAAAGAGTCGTGCTTGAAGATTCCCTGGGATGCCACCGGGCCGCGCACGAAGACTACGCCTGTGACTTCGGGCCTTGGGCCGGGCAGTACCTTCTGCTGCTCCATCTCCGCCCACTCTGCTATCGCCAGGATGGCAGGATCATCGGAACGGAAGAAGATGTCATTGCCACCGCGATGGGGGATGCCACCATCTTCCACGGGAATTACTTTTCGAATGAGCCGCGAAAGCATGGGATCGCCGCTGGTGAAGATGTGCCTCCTGGCCGCCTTATAGTTATTCCTAATTTGACTAACGGAGAAGACCGGTACCCCGTCCAGAGTTATCGGTGCGTCAAACTTGGTGAACGGCGCAATAAGGCCATGGCATACCTGATTCATGCACTGGCGAGAACTTAGCGGCGGCAGGACATTCTCTGCGAAGAACTTCTGCTCAGTGCTCAGTTCATTGTAGGAGTGCCCTTCCTCTCCGCCAGTCTGCTCGCCGATCCAATCGACGAGGAGGTTATATCCCGCAGCTTCGGTCGTGGGAAACTGAGTACCACCAAGGTGGAGTTGCCGCCCTTATCAACTGCGAGCGGCTTGCGCACGAGCGTCGAAAACTCAGGCCTCTCTGTCGTGTTGACTCGCCTCAGAAGAGTCGCCTTAAGAGCGTCGCGATCAATCGTCTTGCCTTCTTCGTCGACCTCGATAAAGAAGTACTCCCAATTGATGACTTCGCCGTCGGCTTCTGCCCCGGGGGCAACACCGTGGCATCGAGTGCTGAGGCAGTTCTTCTCTAGGTAGGGAACTACGCTTGTCACAAACGGGTCGTTTGTTCCGGAATCACACGCAGTAGTGCTAAGCACAGCAGCAACGCCAATGCCGAGGAGCATCGCGACGCTGTTGCGAGATGAAGGCACTTGTTTTCTCCACACGCAGGAGCAATCTACCGAGAAGCGTCGGTACGACTCAAGCAAGAAACCGCACACAAACTCCGAAGATATCGCGATAGGAGAGCAATCCCCGCAAAGATGGCCAGAGGCACCGCCGTTGCCGCGAGCCTTGCGCGTTTAGTTCAATTCACGGCCTTCGAACGCTCTCAAAGACATCATATGAGGCGTCATTATTGTTCCGGAAGGCGTACTTTCGGAGCGCCGTGCTTGGCCTTTGGGTCATGCCGGTCCATTCCAGGACAAGGAGGGGGCCTGACTGCCGAATTGGCAGCGATCGGGTTCCAAGAAAGGACACGAGCTATACGGAAATGGGATGGACTATTGGATCGCTACATCGACGAGTGCCAAGTGCGCGGTCTAACGGAGGGATTTACAGAAAACGGATCATGCAGGTGAACCCCTTACCGACCGCCCTCTAGCCGCAGACGCCCGCTTGCTGCAGAGTAGAGGCCGATGTCCACCGCGATGGCACTACTGATCGGGCTCACCGGCCGCGCCAAGCAGCCCTCGATCTCTCGCCCATTGGTCGG
>JAAEPE010000573.1 GCA_024222395.1 Myxococcales bacterium | reverse complement strand
TCCTCGTAGTACGCTCTGGACCGCCCGGAGAACTCCTTCACGAAGATATCGATGACGCTCTTCCCCGCCTGACGCCGCTTGACGGAACACGAGAAGTCGAAATGATACGGCTTGACCTGCGAACAAGGGCGAGCGTGTGGATCCAGTGAGTGGACCTCGTCGTCGTCCGGGTTGCGACATGGGCTCATGCAAAGCTCCCTCTTCCTTTCTCTCCCGTTCTCGCTCTTCGATCAAAGGGAACGTACGAAGCGGGCGGGGCCATGAATGACAAAGTCATCTTCTGTGGGCCTCGTGTGCTCGTCCTCCAGCCGTCCATTCATTTTCAGATTACAGAGTGGGGGAACTGGAAGCTTACGTTTACCTCTGGTTTACCTGTTCGTTGACCCATTCCCGGTAGTACGCGAGGTTCGTGAAGAACTGCTCGTCGGTGGTCCTGTCCGTACACCGCGATGGCTCTGGCTCCCAAGACACCAGCCCAAACACACGCGCGACTGCCCGGTTCTCCCCTGCCCCGACAGGCTCGTAGAAGCCACCACCCGAATCGCCCCAGCAGATGGACGGTATCGGTGACGAGACATGCTTGCCTGCAGCGATGCTTCCCCCTTCAACGCCGAACACGTCGAGCTCCACCCCAAAAGTAAACTTTCCCTCGTGATCATGACGACGATGTGTCATTGAAAAGGTGGGAGGTGAGCGAGGCCGCAAACTCCTGGGTGAGAATGTGGGGGACGTCACTGGCAGTGACGCCCCAGGGACCCCGGTCAGGATCG
>JAAEPE010000572.1 GCA_024222395.1 Myxococcales bacterium | reverse complement strand
GGCGGCGTAGGCTTCGGCGGCGTAGGCTTCGGCGGCGTAGGCTTCGGCACTGCTTCCTCGTCGCCAGGAAAGAGCGAAGCGAGGCGTTTGCTGTCGCTCTTATCGAGGAAGTGCACCGTGCAGAGCTCGTCATCCTTTGGCAAGAGCGCCACGACGTCCATCTTCTTGAGCGACCAGAGCGCACGCTTCTTTGCCCACTGCGTAGGCTCGCCGAGTTTGCTCTGTAACTCTCTGGTAACTACTCCGACTTGGCAACTCCACACCCCCACCGCGATCTCAATGAGTGGGGCTGTCTTCTCGTCGTGACCACGAAAGTAGAGATCGGTCTGAGTCTTGTGGCCCGCGATGGATGGCGAGCGATTCATGAAGCAGAAGGTATTAGCTCCTTGGGGCCGACACTTGCCCATTACATGACGATCAGCAGGTGTCGTCTTTCCGATCTCGTATTTGCCAATTCCGACAAGTTCCGTCTCGCCGCTCTTGCAGCCAATCAATAGAAGGCAGACCGCCACCAGCCCCAACATGCTTGGGCACTTGTCGTCGCAGCAATTCGACGAATTCTCTCTGAGAGCGTGTCGCGGCATGGTTTCAAGGATACCATCGAGGCTACCCGCCGCAATGGAAGCGCCACTCCTCACTCTGTTCTGCGGTCTGCTGCTATTCCCCGTCGGCTTCTACAGCGATACGCCCACCGAGTTGCCTCCAGCCCGAAGCCTCGTGGGACAGCCTCTTACTTCACCCTAACTCGAGCGGGCCAAAGTGCTCTTCAAGGATCACTGCGCACTTTGCCGCGGCGAGGCGGGCCGCGGCGACGGCGGGCAGTTGGGCAAAGAAGAAAGCCCGCGCCCGAGACTTCCACGAAGCCCAGGCGATGGCAGCGCTATCCCCAGCTAGCGCCTACACCGCGATCACCGATGGCGTTCTGCGGGCTTTGCGACGCTCAGCGACAAGGACCGCTGGCACCTCGCGTTCTACGTGCTCTCACTTGGGTATGAGAGCAAAGATGCCTCGCAGGGCCAGGTCGCCTTTGGAGCGCTTGGGCTTGGACAGCCACGCGCGCGGCCCCTGGCAACACTGAGCAACGAAACGATTCGAAAAGATCTAAGATTCGAGAAGATCTAGATGGCCGCGTTGCAGACGAAGATACCTCGCTACAGCTACTCGCCTATCTGCGTACGATTGCTCCCTATCTTGGAGGCGAGGCTCCGCTGTCCAATTTCAGGCAAGGGCTCTCAGACACGATTGAGACCTATCGTCGAGGCGACCACTACAAGGCTCAGGCGCAGCTGAAGAACGCCGTACTTGGCGATCTATCAAGCTATCTGAGAATCATCCGCATGCGAGATAACGGGCTCACACTCGCCGCGGAAATCGAAGTTCGAGAGCTTCGTGACTTGTTGAAATCAGGGGCCCCAATTCGCGAAATCGAGGACCACGCGCAGCCCCTTGCCGCCAGTCTCGACTTGCCGATCTGCTGCTCACGGAAAAGCTCAGTGCGAGTATCGGAGCGGCCCAAACCGCCTCGATCGTCCAATCTTTCACCGTGGATGGCGCTCTCTGCCTCTTTCTGTTGCTCGCTCTAGCTGCGAGAAGAGGCTCCGACCGAAGTGAGCGCCGGGCCGTCGGGCTTGGGCTCATTGTGGGCCTGCTGCTCACCGTTGATTCCTGGCTCGCCTGGCCTGCGGTTAGCGGCTTGTTGCCTGGGGCGATGCCCAGCCTCTTGAGTCTGGGATTCTCTGGGGCGGTTGCTCTACTCTCACTCCCACTGCTCGCAGCTACAATTCGGCACTTCAGATACCCGCCGCAGCACCGACTCAGAGCGCCGTTCTCGTGGCTGACTCTACTATTTTTTCTAAGCAATGGAATTCTCCTGCGCGACGCTCTCGAGGTTATCCCATCGATGACGATCATCGCGAGCTACAGTCCTGCAGCGGTACTCGGATTCGTCGGAGCGGGTATCGCTATCGTCGGTATGGTGAGCATTCTCGTAACCCTAGAGCGCCGGGCGGCACAAAACCTCGGCCTTGTTGGCGCCACACTGGCGGGTTTCAGCGGGTTTCAGCGGGTTTCAGCGGGTTTCAGCGGGTTTCAGCGGGTTTCAGCGGGTTTCAGCGGGTTTCAGCGGGTTTCAGCCAGAGTCCTGGCTCTCCCTGTGGCCAACCCAAGAAGGAGTCATCGCGCAGCTTGCCATCTCCGCACTCTACACCGCGATAGTGCTGATGGGCACCGTGATGCGACGCCGAACGCCCCGAGAAGCGAGCTAACTAACGTCCGGCGCTAGCTGCGCTTGCGACGAAGGATCAATACGGTACCGAGTAGCAGAACGAGGGCTCCGATTGGATTTGGTCCACCGGATCCAGACTGGCATCCGCATCCTGCAGCAGAGCCACTGTCGGCAGCTGGGAGACCATCCTCATCGACAGGTGGCTCGCTCGGCGGAATGTCGATGCAGTCGCCTGCTTCACACGTTTGGCCAACTCCGCAGAGTCCCATGACGACATCATCTTGCGAATCACTGGTCTCGTCTACACGGCCATCGCAGTCGTTATCGATACCGTCGCACATCTCTGCGCTTGGCTCGATGGCTCCCTCGCACTGGCCCCAAGTTCCGTTGGAACCGCAAGTTTGCTCACCTGCTTGACAAACCTCATCGCTGCCGCAGGCCAGAGTCTCACCAGGCATGCAGTCGCAACCAGGGTCGATACTGCCATCACAGTCATTGTCCTCGCCGTCGCAAATCTCAGGCTCTGGCTCTGGCGCGTCACAAACACCAAAGGTACCGTCGACACACACTTGAACTCCTGTTCCGCAGGCTGTACCGCAGGACTGTGTAACGCCCTCATCGACAAGACCATCGCAGTCGTTGTCTTCGCCATCGCAAATTTCGACACCAGAGACGGCATCAGCAATATTCGTAAGAGCCGCGATGAGCTCGGCAGGGTCGTCCGCTTGATAGTAGCAAGGGTTGGCTGTAGCAGGGTCGTCGCCGGTCGGGTCGCAACCAGCCAAGGCTGTGCCAGCTGTTACCGCAACTTGATTAAGCGCTAGGGCATCGACTGAACCACCAAATCCGACAACGTAGGTTGTGATGCTGAGACCGTTGAGGTTTGCCACAGCGTCGACGGAGTCGAAGCGGGTCGAGGAATCGTAGGGAGAACACCACTGCCAGCCGTCGGTGATAAGAACTGCGTAGCGCGGCATGTCGCCAGTGGCAATCTCAGGCTCCAAAGCAAGAGCGTCGAGGGTCTGCGCCATCGGGGTCCAGTTGCCTGCAGCCGGTGGAGCGCCTGCAAGTTCAGTCATGATGGCCGCGTGAGAACCAGGTTGAGGGGCGACTTTCATTGCCCCCGGCGCACATTGGCTGGGTTCGGGGAAAATCGTGAGTCCCAGCTCCAACTGATCTTCGAATTGTCCTGTCACCGTATCGAGGGCATCGACGGCGATGTCCCACTTGGTATCGCCGCCAATCGTGCCGGTCTCCATCGAACTCGATTTGTCGAGCACCACCATCATGCGAGGTTGCACGCAGTCTTGAGCTTCTGCGCTGGCGGGGATGAGCGCTGCGCCGAGGCCGGCGATGAGAGCTATAGCGGGAACCTTCAGAGACATGATGCATCATGTTACAGCACGTTGTGTGCCAGCCCTATGGCCTCTCCATCCTCCATCAAATCCGTATGATTTCCGGCAGATACACACTGCCATCGTGTCTCCAATTGAGCAGCGGCTAGTCGAGCAGCCGGCTACGCAGCGATCGGTCATAGAGTGACCCCACTTCTGACCAACCTCTCGTGGGTCCATGCGAGCAGCCCGCATCTTCGGTTCCAGCGATTTTCCGCTTGTGGGAATGCAAGAGCACTAGTGGTCGAGATCGGAAGTCCGTTCCGGGTTATTGGTCGACCGGAGTAAGGGGCCATGAAGAATTGTCGATGACGACTTGAACCAACTCATCGAGATTCTCTCAAAAAGGAGTCGCCTCCCATCGACCGTGATGATCTGCCATGTCGAGGCACCAAAGGTGCACGGTGTCTCGACGCACGCGGAAGTGCTTGCTTGGCTCGACTTCGGGGCCAGACTCGACAAGCACGGCCGAGCCATACTTGCGAGCACGAAGATGCGTCGCGCCGTGTTGATGGAGTAGTTCTTCAACGTGCTCCGCGTCGTAGTGTTCAGTTTTGTTTTTGAACATGGTACCGGAGGATTCCTTAGGTGGATTCGCGCTTTCGATTCTGGAGTTTGTCAGTACGCCAGGTCCAGCGGAAAGGATGATGTTCTTGTCGATTCCCGTGCTTGATGAAGCCCATGACTCGCTCGCTCTGCTCGTCGCGGCAGGCAGAGTCTTCACGCTTGAGGATTCGT
>JAAEPE010000571.1 GCA_024222395.1 Myxococcales bacterium | reverse complement strand
CCGCTCAAGCCGCATCGCCTCGTTGAGCAGTGCAGTCATCGCAGATTGCATTCCGCCAAATCCTTCGCCGCCAATAATTTCCAGTACTTCCTGTAATCCGTTACGTTCAAGTTCGTGGGTCATGGTTTCTGTCATCCTTTCGTTTGTAGTGAAAAAGAGGGTGAACCATGGCCTGCGGCTCACGCCGAGGCCAATTTACAGAAACAATGATGCACTATCCGGAGTTCCGGCCGTGGGTACTAGGTCATCGGTTTCCAAAGGACAACTCTGAGCAACAGCCGACTACGAGAGCAGTGTAATTGCGGCAACGGCACAGCCTACTGCAACTGCAACTGCAACACCGATCACAAGCTTGGTTCCGACGCCGGAGCCATCGTCTGCGTCATCTTGCGACGATGAGCGCTCGGTAGAGGAGCTTGCCCCCGCGGCCGGAGCCTCTTCGCTGCTCGCCCTTGACGCATCCGGCATCGCGATGCTTTGCGAAGGCACTGCCATATCCTCTTCGACGGATGGCTCGTCGGCGAACAAGTCATCGGCCGTGAGCGGGCGCGAAGACTTTGGCTTTGTCGAGTGCTGAGCCGGCGCAGGTGCCTTGGCTGCAACTGCCTTGCCAGCTGTCTTTTTGGCCTTGCCAATGCTGATCCCAAAGCCCCCCATCTCGGCCTCGAGATCGCCGCCCGACTCCAGAACCTCTGGGCGCTTTTGCGCATGGGTCGCAGCGAGGTGCTCTACCTGGCTACTCGTGAGTCCAGAGGTAGGCTCGACGGCCACCGTAATTGGGGAATTCTCTCCTCGTTCTTTTGCGAGCACCACGAGAGCACCGTGGGCATCGACCTCGAAGGTAACTTCCAACACGACTTCGCCGGCGGGCTTTCGGGTAATCGGATCGACTGTCACGTGAGCGAGAGAGCGGTTCTCCGAAGCCTTTGGAGACTCGCCCTGAAAGATGTCCAATTCGAAGCTTCGCTGATCGTCTCTGGTCGTCTTAAAGCCCTTGCGGCATCGCGCAGGCAGAGTGGTCGACTTCTTGATCAGCGGAACAAACCGGTCTCCCGCCGCTCGCAGGCCAATGCTTCGCGGGGCCACATCGACAAAAGAAACCTCGTCGAGCTTTCCCGAAATGCCTGCGCCAAGCAGTGCCGCCCCCATTGCCACAGCCTCGTCGGGGTTGATGCGCAACAGAGGTTTTCTTTGGAACAGCTCTTTGACCTTTGCTTGCACAACCGGCGAACGCGTCATGCCGCCAACGAGGATAACGTCATCGAGTTGTGACGGCCGCAAGCCTGCTAGAGAAACAGCCTCACGACAAGGCGCCGCAATTCTCTCAACAAGGTCTGCAACCAACGTCTCATACAGCTCTTGCGTGAGTTGAAACTCAAAGTTGACGGGACCTTTCTCCGACTGTGTCAGATACGGCAAGCTAATGTCGCAGGTGTTGCGTTGAGTCAGTTCTCGTTTTGCAACTTCCGCATCACCAATTAGACGCTGCATGGCAACAGGATCGCAGCTGACGTCTACGCCATGCTTTAGCAGAATGTCGGCAGCAAAATGCTGCGCTAAGGTTCGGTCAAAGTCGGCGCCGCCCAAGGCATTGTCACCGTCGGTTCCAAGTACCTCGAACTTGCCCTGGTCAACCTTCATTACGGTGACGTCCAACGTGCCGCCTCCTAGGTCAACGACAGCAATGTGACGGTTGTCGAACTGCGCGTAGCCATACGCGAGTGCAGCTGCCGTCGGCTCACTAAGAATTCGTTCTACGACAAGCCCCGCAATTTTTGCGGCGTCACGCACGGCTTGCCGCTGCGTTTCGTCAAAGAATGCCGGCACCGTAATGACTACGCGCTTTGCCCCTCGCCCTATGAACTTCGAACTCGCAGCGGCCAGCTCTTCGAGAATGAAAGCCTGCAGCTCCACCGGCGAATACTTCTTTCCACAAACAGACGTCCATGCATCGCCGTTGGTTGCAGAACAAATCTCGTATGGCAGCACACCACGCGCAGCGGTAACTTGTGGTGAGTCAAATCGCAAACCAACCAAACGCTTGACCTCGCTGATCGTCGATGTCGGGTTCATGACTGCCTGTCTGCGTGCAGGGGCGCCAACGGTGATTGTGTCGTCTGCTTCGATCGCCAAAACCGATGGAGTTGTGCGATCGCCTTGTTGATTGTGAACAATGTTCACACTTCCGTTGACCCACAGCGCTACACAGGAGTTGCTTGTCCCGAGGTCGATTCCAAAAACGTGACCTTCTGGGTCTGAATTGCTCACATCACCGTCGGCCATTGTTACAATAGTAGAAGGCGAAGAGGGGTGGAGCCAGTAAAGCCACGTTCTTTTTGCGTGTAGTCGATGAGAGAGATTTCGCGAGCACTTCAGTCGGATTTGGCGAGCAGTGCGGACTGGTCGAGTGCCCTCGCCCTGCGCCTTGCAAAACTCAAGGCACTTATTGAGAACCCCACCTGTGCTCCCAATGCCTTCGAAGTGGCGCAGGTCTTTGAGCATTGTGTGGCAGACCGCGAGGGCGCAGTTGCCGGCTATGTTCTTTGTTACCGGGCCGACAGCCGACGCCTAGATGCCTTGGCCCGCGCCCGAGCGATTTCGGTAGAAGTGGGCGACTTTGCAACCACCGCACGCCTCTCTCGCTTGCAATACAAACAAGATGCAAACCCGTGGCATCTCGCAGATGAAGGCGTAGCGTGGCTAGATGCAGGGCAGCCGGACCGTGCTGTCAAACCTCTAATGGCGGCTTCCCGCAAGCTCCCCGATTCCGACTATGTGAATTCAGCACTCCGAACCGCTCGGCGCGAGTGGCCGTCAGTACGCCATGAAGTAGCGCGCCTGATGCAAAAGGCTGATGCGGCAGAGACGTATGAAGAGGCCAGTGATTCTGTTCTGCAGGCCGCTCGCATGCTGCGCATGCTTCAGACCAATCCAATATCGCTGGAGAAGCTGCTTCTCGCGTCGCTCAAGCATGATCCCGAGAATGCAAGTGCCCTGGGACTGCTCGAGCAGCGCCTGTCTCATGTAGAAGACCGCGGGGCAATTATGGAGGTCTACGAGGATCGGCTGGCCACTCGAGACTCCCTTGCCGAGCGCGTCGAAGAGCTGCGCCGCGCTGGCATGTGCATGTATCGAAATGTCACCTTCCGCGTGCTCGGGGTGCGACTTGTCCATCGGGCTCTCCAGGTTGCCTACAAAGGAAAGCTCTCGGAAATCCCCGGGCACCTCGCTATGATCTCGGTGTTGCGCCAGCACTACGAGCACGCTGGGCATGTCGGAAAGCTGCTTGAAATCATCGAGAAGGCGCTCGACTTGCCGCTGCCCGAAATCGATTTGCAGTTTCTTGCTTTGCAGGGGCTAGACCTAACCTTGCACCAGCTGAAGGACGAGGAAAGTGCGCGCGCGTATGCGGATTTGGCCAGTGGCTTTGTGTCAAATCACCCACTCGTCGCTGAAGCTCGAGGTCAGAGACTTGTAGGCCAAGCAGACTTCTCCCTGCCGATGGCCGTGCCTGTGACCGATGCGAATGGTGCAGTCTTTCTCGACAGCGTTGCCGTTGAGACGCCAGCGCCCATGGTTGGCCAGCCGGAATCTCTAAGAGATCAACTATCGACAGCCGCCAATTCTCAAGCCACTACGAATTCTTCGCACAAGGACTTCCCGCTAGTCGGCCGAGATGCCGCGGACGGTCTACCTGAGTCCCTCGACTTGGAGCATCTCCCTGAGCATGTCCCCGCAGCTGAGGAGTTTGGCCTCGTCGAACTACCGGAAGCCCCGTTGGAGGCCAAGCAGCCGTTGAAGTTTCAGCAGCAAGCGCCGCAGGACTTCATCGAATTGTCGGAGGCAGAGCCGATCGACTTCGTAGACCTTGAGGAAGTGCACCCCGAAACCGAGCCGATCGACTTCGTAGACCTCGACGAAGAGGAATCACTCGACTTCGTAGAACTCGAGGAACCGCAAGCCGAGCCCGCCCAAGCGGTCGAGCCCGTGCAGCCACCTGCACCCGTCAAGCCGCCTACGCCCGTCAAGCCTGCGGAGCCAGTTCGGGGGCCGCAGCCGGTTGCATCGCGGGTCAGCAAGAGGCCGAGTGACATCGAGGTCGGATGGTTCGCTGCGGGCGCCGAGTCTGCCCGACAACCCGCACCCGAATCGGCACCTCCAGCCAAGGCAACGCTCGGCAAGATTTCCTTGATACCAAGGGCGGCGATGTCGGCGCTCAAACGCGCAGGGGTGGAGCGCAACAAATTACCCGCCGATGCCCAGCACCGGGCACCGCGCCTGGCGATGCCCATCAGCATCGAATTTCAACTCGGCGAAGAACGCAGCTCTGCCCTCACACGTGAGTTAAGCTTAACCGGGGCCTATCTCATTACATCCGTCAAGATTCCTCTAATGCAGATGCTCGAACTCGCAGTTCAGATACCGATTAGCTGCGACTCCATGCGTTCGGAGACCATGCTCATCAGAGCGAAGGTCGTGCGCGCCGCCGTCGGGGGCTATGGCGTGGCATTTGACGCCCCTTCGGATGAATTCAAGACACGCCTAACCGAACTCATGTCCCAGCAATAGTCTCCCAACAATAAAAACTCATGCTTGACGACCTTCTCGATTACGACGACGACGACGACGATGCCAACCTCGATGGCGCCGTTGTGGGTATTGACCTTGGCACCACAAACTCGGTGATAAGTGCGATTCTGGACGGCCAGGCTGTGGTGATCGCTGACCACCGAGGGCACGAACTACAGCCTTCGACAGTCGCCTGGATGCCCGATGGCAATCGTCTGGTCGGCGTCAAGGCTCGCATGCGCCGAGCGGTAGATCCGGAAAACACCGTCTTTTCCGCCAAGCGCCTAATCGGCCAGGCATATGGTTCAAAGGCAGTTGAGAGAGCAATGGCCAGTTTGCCATACCAGCTTCTAGAAGGAGAGCGGCAAGAGGTTCTCATCTCCACCCGCACTGGGGCAGTAACGGTACCAACGGTTTCCTCTCACGTGCTAAGCCACCTCAAGGCGCTCGCTGAGGCGAGACTGGGCTGCCCGGTGGCCTACTGCGTTATCACCGTACCTGCGAACTTTTCTGATGCTCAGCGAGCTGCTACCCGAAAGGCCGCAACGCTGGCCGGGATGGAAGTCCTGCGTATCCTCAACGAGCCGACGGCAGCTGCCATCGCTTACGGACAAGGGCGCCGTATTCACCAACGGATCGCAGTCTTTGACTTGGGTGGCGGTACCTTCGATGTCAGTGTGCTCGCCGTCCGAGACAACCTCTACGAGGTCGTCGCCACGGGGGGCGACTCCTTCCTGGGCGGTGACGATGTCGATGCCGCGATTTTTCGTTGGCTTGCACAGGAGTTCCTCAAGAAGCACCGCATCGACCCGGAAGCAGATCCAATCGCCAAGGCGCGTCTGCTGATGGCGGCGGAACAAATCAAGCACAGCCTCTCCGAGGAAGACGAAGTCGAGGGCTCGCTTACCGAAGTAAGCAAGGGCCGCGGGGGCGTGGCTCTGGGCCTGGACTTTCGTATCAGCCGCAAGCAATTCAACAAGATGATCGCGGATCTCGCGCAGGCCACGATGGATACAACGGACAAAGTCCTTGCCGAGGCAGGCCTGAGCCCGACCTCTATCGATGAGGTTATTCTGGTCGGCGGTTCGACTCGTATCCCGCTCATTCAGCAGCTGGTGACCAGCAAATTCGGCAAGACACCCAGCTCCGATCTAGACCCAATGAAGGTAGTGGCCCAAGGAGCAGCCATTCAGGCCGATCGAATGATCAATCCTAGCGAACATCAAGGAGTGCTGCTCGACGTGACACCGCACTCTCTTCGTATCGCCACAGTGAAGGGCTACTCCAAAGTTCTAATTGCCAAGAATTCGACAATCCCCGCGCAGGGCACGACTACCTTCTTTGCAGCCAGCGACAACCATAATCGAGTTACCCTGAGGGTTTGCCAAGGTGAGGACGATCAGTTCGAGGCAAACGTACCGTTGGGTGAGCTAACGCTCGAAGAGCTGCCCGAGGGCAAGAGAGGTGAGATGGGAATTCAAGTGGCCTTTACAATCGATGCAGACGGTATCTTGCAGGTGTGCGCCAAGAATACCGAGTCTAAGACGGCCACTCACGCGACCCTATCGCTAGTTGGCTCACAAGACGAGCGATGAGCTTCTGGTCACAGGTTTCAGTCATCGATAAGCAGCTCGACGAGACGAGCTACTATGATCGACTCCTCGGGAGAATCTGTGGGTGAAACCGACCTGTAACGTCCTCGTTGAGAGAGCTACACTGCTAGATCACAGCTCAGGGTCAGTGATTACTTGATAGCCTGGCTCGTCCCGCCTCATCGCGACCTGACGAGCCAGGCGTT
>JAAEPE010000570.1 GCA_024222395.1 Myxococcales bacterium | reverse complement strand
TCCCCGACCAATGGGCGAGAGATCGAGGGCTGCTTGGCGCGGCCGGTGAGCCCGATTAGTAGTGCCATCGCGGTGGACATCGGCCTCTACTCTGCAGCAAGCGGGCGTCTGCGGCTAGAGGGCGGTCGGTAAGGGGTTCACCCTATGCCTCCAAGCAAGGAGCCTATCTCGCCAAGCTCCGGAAAGAGGCTGGCCTGAGTCAGGCGGAACTAGGGCGCCTTGTCGGCGAAAAGCAACAGAGCATCGCCTTCTGGGAGCAGAGCGAAAAGCCACCACGCTCCGACGTGCTGCCGAAGATGGCGAAGATACTCGGCGTTAGCGTTGAAGAAATCTTAGACGCCAAGAACAAGACTTCCGGTCAGCGGCGACGGCCTGTTGGCAAGACGCAGAAGCTCTTTGAGGAAGTGGCCAAACTGCCGAGGCGACAGGAAGAGAAGATCGTCGAAGTTATCTCCGCGATGGTGGAGCAGTATCAGAGGAAGACGGATTAGGAATCTTGTGACACGAGTCTAAGAACGCCATTGCCAACAACGACAACCACGTTACCGAGTACTCGGATATGTAGTACTGCCTCTCCCAAAAACCAGGTTGTTCTCAAAAAGGACATACAATCAAGCCAAGCGTCACATGCGGACTGCTTGAGAAACGGATGACCAGCGAAGACAAAGCCTTCTACAAAGCACTCGGCGAACGAGTGGGCGCCATGCGCAAGCAAAACCATCTCACCCAAGTGCAGATGGCTGAAGAGCTAGGAGCGTCGCAACAGCAAATTGCTGCCTACGAGGCTGGGCGGGTCAAGATTCCGATCTCTGCCCTGCCGAAGCTCTCCACGATTCTCGCCACACCAATCGATGAAATCGTTGGGGTCGAGAAAAAGAAGCGACGAGGACCTGCGTCGAAGGTTCAGCAGCAGGTCGAACTCATCGGAAATTTGCCAAGGTCAAAGCAGAAGTTCGTTATCGAAATGCTCGATACACTCATCCGACAGGACAAGATGGCGAGATAGCAATGAGCGCCACCACATCGCTCATTTGAGCAAAGGGCAGCTGACTGCTTGTTCAGTGGCTCACTTTCAAATGAGCGCTACTGGATCAATTTCGCATGAGCGCTGACACGACGAGTTCAAACAAGAACACAACACTCAAACACCCACGAGCATTCGTATAACAATCAGCATGCCCCCTGCTCCAAGAATGGCCACAGACGCAACGAGGTCGACGGTGGCACCCGCGAGCAAGCGCCGGTTCGTCTCGACTGTGTCGGCAAGAATGAACAGCGGCTGGGATTCGGATGCGGTGACTCGCTTTAGACCATGTCGATACGGCCCCTCGCCTTCTCGCACGGAGGCTAGGCACAACAGAGCGACGATGTCATTCGCAATGTCTCCTCAACGCACTGTAATTATTGCACAAAGTTCTACGGAGAGGGAGCTTATTGATTAGATTTCAATGCTTAGGGAACTATGTGCAGCTGAAGTAATACGAAAGAAAATTGAGCGCGTTGCGACCTGCGACGATGTCGGAATTTTTCCTATGTGAGAAGCCTTCGACTCGATAAGCTTCGTTAAAGGTCGCATGTCGCGGAAGAAGCTAGAAGACCGACTCGCTGAGGTAGAACGTCTCCTAGCCGAGGGACATCCTCCGAGCGCAGCAGCACGCGCAGCGTCGAACAAATATGGCGTCGGGTTGCGACAGGGCCAGAGATACGTTGCACGAGTCTTCGAGCGCTGGCAGAAGGACAACGAGGAGCTGCGTGCGCATCGGCGGGACCTTGTACGCTACTCAGCGCAGCACCTCTATGGACAGTGCTTTGAGCGCGAGCAGTGGCGAGCCTGTGCCAAGGTCCTCGCACTGTTGTGCAAGATTGATGGCGTCTAGGGGCAACATGCCGAGGTGCTTCACCCCGATAGGGCGAGTAGCCACTGCGAAGTAGCGACGAAAAGTAGACGGCGCTGAACTAGCTTCTCCATGGTAGTTCCAGCCAATTCTGAGTCTGGATCGGAGACGTTTCTCAAAAGTGGATGCGGCGCTGCGGGGACTTCGGGCTGGCTGACATCCACCGTCAGCGGATGGGCGCTCTCGCGCCGACTGCTCCGCGATTGCACCACCTCTGAGTATGCGTGCGTGGTTTATCCTTGGCTCAGAATTGCAAGGCCTCGCCTATTTGGAGCCGAGAGGTTAACGCGCCAGCAGTTGTAACCATCGCCTCGTTACAGAGGCGCATCTGCTGGCGGATGCAGCGTGCGGTAGTCGAAGTTCGGTCCTCGGCCAACTGCCACGTCGTCGACGAACCAATACATAGCGCCCACGTTACGCCCCTTGAGATCCTCTTCAGCATATTTCGGGAGGTCTGAGTCTACGGCAATCTCGAAGCGGATCTTGCTGGCTACTGTGGGCTGGCACAGCGCCTTGTCTACGTCGCTGTCGACGACGGGCGTTCCAAATCCCGCAAATACGCACGAAGCCTTTGGGGAAGCTTTGCGCAGTTGTGCATATTCCGATCCGACGCCGAGCCCCTTGGCTGACTGGCAAGCCAAGCTTAAACAGGAAGCTGCTACCAATCGCCCCTTGCCATCCAACTTGAGATCCAAAACGAGCTTCGCCGAACTCGGCAGCTGAATCATTATCTGGCTATCCCAAATGGTTATCACTTCTCCGTTGGTAAAGACCTCACGGACTTTGGCCTCGGTTACCACTTCGTAGGGCGTGAAGGGCCCGAAGGCATCCTCGGTTATCAAGAAGGTGCCGAGGCTTTTCGCGTAGTCCTTGTCTGCCTTGGAAAAGGCAGTCCGAACCTTGGATTCCTTCCGGCAACCAGCACTTGTCACCAAGAGGAGTGCCGTTAGAACCCGGATTGTTGTTTGCATCCGCTACTACGTAGCACACGAGTCGGGCAGCAGGCCATCGAGAATAACTCGGCCGCTGTCCTTCAACACCGTAAGTCCAATAATTATTGCAGACTTAGGAAGGAGCAAAGCGCTGCAAGCAACAAGATACTGACGCCGGACGAGCTGTTAATTGGTTTTGCGCCTCTGCTGCACGCCTTTCCGCACAAGAATGATCGTCAAGCGGCCATAGCTTCGAGTCCCTCCAAGACGACTTTCACCCCCGGCGACGGAGCCACACAAAGAGTTCTAAACGCGTCCACTAGGGGGAGCCAATCCACTACGGTGGTGGGAGAATCAGCCGAGGGGTTAACACCTTCGGCTTTTTTGGTTTTCGGATGTCGAGTCTCCGAGCCCGGCCATGAGCCGCAATGAAGTTGAGGTTCTGTGCTAGGGTCGGCCTGTGGTGGAGAAGATTGCTCAGCCCCTGCGCTTCGTGTTGCTGAATCTCTTCACGATCATGTTGTACCTCAACATCTTC
The DNA here is from genome assembly GCA_024222395.1 of Myxococcales bacterium. GTDB lineage: Bacteria > Myxococcota_A > Polyangia > Haliangiales > Haliangiaceae > NORP324. The sequence goes on along the minus strand of JAAEPE010000570.1, from coordinate 807 downwards.
TCAATCGCGACAGGGGAGTCTGGCGGGCTGGGATTCAATCGGTTCCAACTTCTTTTCGCCCTATTCTGCGTCCCCTTTATCGCCTATCAATGGCATCTCTTACGACGTGTTGAGACATGGCCACGTCGCCTTCTCGCCCTGTACAAGGGAATGCTCGCGGCCATGGTGGTGCTCTCGCTCATTCTTGCCGTTGGTTCTTGCGTTTTCGATGGAGCCAGCGGTGTCCAGAGCATTGTGATGTTCGGGTTTGGTGTGTTCTTCGGCCACGTCATCGGACTTCCAGGTCTCGTCGTCGTAGGAGGCGTCAACGTTCTCGCCCACCGTCTCGGAATGAGGTTGCCCAAAGCCGGGTGAACACCGGCCGGAAGTCCGCGAGCGCGGTCAGGCTGGTGCTCATGCCCGACCTCACCCTTCGGTCCAAGGTCCGGGTGGCCTCCACGTAGAATTGAACTCGCTGGCTTCGACGAGCGACCGTGCGATCGGGAGCAAGAATCCCCGCAGAGCGCTTGCGACGTCTTCAAACCTTGGTGGGGCGCCTTCTATCTGGCTTTTTCGCAAGAACGCGGCCCATTGCTTCTGCTTGTCCTTCGAGCTTGAGAAGTCCGACGTGAGCGCAACCGGCTTGGTCTCGACTGCTGTTTCACGATTCTTAAATGTCCCTGCGACAGCGTCGGCGAGGCTGGAGCCGCCGAAGTCGAATTGTCGTGACAGCAGCCAGATGTCGTAGAAGTCTTTCATGCGGCTGTTGAGAGTGCCGAGGTGAACCATGGCCTGGAACTTCTCGGCGATGACGGTCTCTCTCGGATA
>JAAEPE010000569.1 GCA_024222395.1 Myxococcales bacterium | reverse complement strand
GTCCTCGTTGAGAGAGCTACACTGCTAGATCGCAGCTCAGGGTCAGTGATTACCTGATAGCCTTGCTCGTCCCGCCTCATCGCGACCTGACGAGCCAGGCGTTGCTGGCCCGAGTATTGGCGTTTGGCGCACATGGCAAAGTCCGGGTTTTGGGGGGCGGAACAGGCGCAGACGACCGCGCCAATCGTAAGAGGTGTGCCCGAGTTGTTCATATTGGCGAGCGGCACCAAAGCACCCTGCCCACCTCTTACGGTGCAAACCACTTCCACTGAAGTGTCAGGAGCAAAACGATTTTCATAAAACTATTCTGCTCGCAGCAACTTCCCATGACCGCGAGAACGACAACACTCTCAAACGAATAGGTGAAATTCCGCCCCTGATCTCGAGGATCTTCTAGGTCTTCAAAGTAATTCCAAAACGCGTTTCGCGGAGTTTTCGTTGCCATAGCTATGTCGGATCACAGGCGTCACTGCTAGACAACTATCAGGCAGCGGTCAACTGCTTCTTCGTAACGACTTCAGGTGTTTGAAATGAACAGGCCCTGGGGTAGCCGAGCGGCCGACTCCGGGGTACACAGGCGGTATGTTCAAACCCGCTCTGGCTGCGATTGTCCTAGCTACATTAGTCCCCCAAGGTGCGTGTGGTGGTGCGCGGGCGCCGATGGCTCCCACGCCCGAAGCTGCGTCTGAGGCTAGTCCCCTCGCAGCTGAGGCCAGCGCTGGAGTGAGTGCACCGGCACTGCGCTCACTTCTCGAACGCCATTGGGATCAGAGCATGGAGGCTGCGCCAGTGTGGGCGGGCACCCTCGGCGATCTCAGGTTCGCCGACAAGATCGCCAATGGAGCTGAGGTAGCCACCCTGGCACGGCGATCCCAGCTCCGCACGCTACTCGATGAGGCGCGGGCTATCGACACCGCGGATTTTGACGCCAAGGACAGGACTACCCTCGCACTCTTCATGGAAACGCTTCAACGCAAGACGGCAACCGAAGTGTGCGAGAGTTTTCGATGGTCGGTATCTGCGCGAAACAACCCCGTGAGTTCGGCAAACGGTATCGCCGATGATCATATAATCTCCGACTTGGCCTCCGCGCGCAATCTGATCAAGCGCTACGAGCAGGTCGCAGGATCTATTGACGATAGCATTGCGAATTTGCGCAGCGGCATCGTGCAGGGAAGAGTCGCCAACGCGGAGTCGATTCGAAGGACAGTCGCGCTGGTGGAGGGGCAACTCGCCCAAGACTTCTCACAGTGGAATCTGCTCAAGCCTGTCAAGGTCATCGAGGGGATAGAGGACGCGGGGGCTGCGGCACTTGCTGCCCGTGTTCGCACCATTGTCGAAACCGATATCAAGGCCGGGTTTGAGCGCTACCTTGCCTTTCTCGGTAGTGAGCTTGTGCCAAAGGGGCGCACGGGCGACGGCATCGGGGTGCATGCATTGCCCGATGGCTTGGCCTGCTACGAGGCGAGCATTGCTCGCCACATCAATCTCGACAAGAGTGCGGAGGAAATCCACGCGCTGGGGCTCACCGAAATTGCACGCATCAACACGGAGATGGCGGCACTCGGAAAATCGCTCTTTGGCAAGGAGGACTTGCCCTCGACGATCGCGCATCTTCGGACGAGCAAAGATCTATATTTCACTAGCGCGGATGAAATCGTCAAGAAGGCCGAGACGTCTCTAGCTCGAGCCAAGGCCGCTATTCCCGAGTTCTTCGGAATCTTGCCGAATACCGACTGTGTGGTCACCGAGATACCTGCTTTCGAAGCGTCCTTCACAACGATTGCCTACTACAAACAGCCTTTCGCCAACGGCGAGAAACCCGGCCAGTACTACATCAATACCTACAAACCCGAGACCCGGCCCCGCTTCGAGATGGAGGTCTTGGCATATCATGAGTCCATTCCCGGCCATCACCTGCAAATTGCGATTAGCCAGGAGCGCGGGGATTTGCCCCTGTTTCGGCGTCATGGGGGTTCTACCGCCTTCGTCGAGGGGTGGGCGCTTTACACCGAGCGTTTGTCTGATGAGATGCAACTATACAGCGGTGACATCGACCGCATGGGCATGCTGAGCTACGACGCCTGGCGCGCATCCAGGCTCGTGGTCGACACAGGCATTCACGCAAAGGGCTGGACGCGAAAGCAGGCCGAGACATTTATGAGAGAGCACACGGCGCTCACAGAGGGCAACATCGTCAACGAGGTGGATCGCTACGTCTCTTGGCCCGGGCAGGCGGTGGCCTATAAAATTGGCCAGCTGGAGATTCTCCGACTTCGAAGCATGGCAGAAGAAGGTCTCGGCGATGCATTCGACATCAAAGGATTTCACGATGCGGTTCTTAGCCAGGGGGCGGTGACGTTGCCTGTATTGGCAGCGCAGGTGGAGGCGTGGGTGGCCAGCGTAGGCCAGCCCTAACGGACGTCTTCTGAGCGATCGCGCTCGAAGTCTTCTAGACTTCCAAAGAGAAGGGCGAGTTCGCCGCAAGTCTCGTCTAGGGCGCGCAGCACCTTGCGATCTCGCTCCCAAACCCATGTGTGGTACTCATCCCTCTCAAATACCCACTGGAGCGTGACTAGGCGCGCCTGCGCGTGATTGCCGATAGCTTCACATCGAACAACGGACTCGAAAGGCTGAAGCACGATGTCAGGACGGCCCTTGTGGAGCGCCGTGGCGGCGCCGACTATGGATGGACAAGCATCCTCCAAACAAGAGTGGTCCTGATGGTCTCCTCGAAAAACTGCCTCGACCGCAATGCCCCCTTCGCTTGATGCAGAGAACGCCGCCTATTCAAGCGGCGCCTCAGGGCATTGCTCAAGGGCACCTACGACCATTTGCTCAAGTCGCTCAGACGTATCCGCCAACGATAGCAATGGTGGGTCCTCGATTGTCGCGTGGAATGGCTCTAGCTCAGGTCCGTGTTCGTCGAACAGGTATTCCACGTAGCGAGCACCAGGGCGTACTGGCAACTGCGCGAATGTTGGGTCGGAACGGAGCTCGTCGACCAGAGCTTTGGCGAGGTCGAGCACACGCTGGCGCTCGCCGTCATCGAAGATGTCGACCTCGTCGAACTCCGAGTTAGATTCGGCTTCGCTCTACCACCCTGCCTCCTCGTAGCATGTGCGAGACCAAGAGAAGTCGAAGCCATATTCGTCCCAGTACAACGTAAGGGATCTTCCAGAAACAAACAGGTAGAAAGTTGCCCACGGTGATATGCGCGTGATCTTTGGTAGGTATGTTCGAACACGACGAAAGAAGGAACTTTCTTCAAGAGACTGCTGGAGGCCTCAAAGGCAATCCTTCCGACGCAACGCTTGCGGTTGCCATGGTTGAACATCAAATTGAACTCTATGGTCGCCCACCGCAGAAGGTCTGTCTTGATGGTGGGTTCTCTTCTAAGAAAAACCTTGAAAACATCAAGAATCTCGATGTTGAAGATGTCGCCTTCAACAAGTCTCCTGGTATCGGCATCCTCGATATGGTCAGGGGCAGCTGGGCCTATCGGAAGCTAAGACGATTTCGCGCTGGAATCGAGAGCAACATCTCTTTTCTCAAACGATCCTTTGGCTGGAGCCGTTGCACTTGGCGATCGCTTGCATCGTTCAAGGCTTACACGCTCACGTCAGTAGTCAGGGCGGTCGAGTTCTAAGCCATGCCTCCTGTAAGAAGCTGTAGTAGATAGCCTTTGTCCCATCCTGCTCGCTGTCTGCACGTGTGAATTCCGACCTTTCGCTTCTTGTCTTGCTTCACGATGTTGAGCGCAAAGTGGCGAAGTGTGCTCAGGTTCTGGGCGGTGTTCTTGGCGCGGTGCCTG
>JAAEPE010000568.1 GCA_024222395.1 Myxococcales bacterium | reverse complement strand
GCAAGTGTTCCTGAGTATTGACGAGCAACACCTACAGAATGCTTGCCCTTCTTGGCGAAGCCTGTGTCGTCAATCACAAGCGCTTCAATGCCGGGCAACTCACTATCAATCTTCAAGGCATACGCTGGAACGTCTCCTCTTCGGACCACGGGCTAACCACCACACACTGTTGCAAGCGCTGCCGCATTGCTTCTGTCTCACCAGGCTTGGTCACTAGACGTGCGGCCATGGCAGCGATGTTCTTGCGCTCTCCATTGAGAAGTAGGCCCACGACGTATTGCCTCATCGCGTCACGACGCTCGGGCCGGCCCATCCCGCTAGTCAATGTACCGACGAATTCGTCCAGATCACGTTGAAGCCTCCGAAGCTGATAAGGAGTCATCCGCAAGGTAGATCACTTGAGTCAGAAATCGTCAAGCAAAAGTGACTAAGTAGTACTGGAGCGGCGACCGTTTCAAACTGCTCGCCTCTCTACGGAGCATCGGCGCTATTGATGCTTTCCATCGCCTCTTCCAGACGCGACTCGGAGATTGAGACTCGGGTAGGCATGCCACCTTCCAGTCCAAGGATATGCAAGAAGTTCCAACCAGAGTCAAAGCCCGCGGCGAAAGTGACAGCGCCCGAGTCCTGTACCGCTGCCACGTCAGCAATCTTCTGCCCAAGCAGGAGAAGCTCCGTCTTGTCGTAGGGAACCTCACAGTTTGTGGCGTCAACGAAGGCGATGCGGCCACGGGTGACATATCGAGCGGCCAAGCCAGCCGTGCCCTGATTGCTCATATCGAACTCGCGCTCAGCTTCGTCGATACGCTCAAGATGCACGTCCCTCTTGCAACCACCGACCAGCCAGAGAACCACAGCTCGCTTCAAATCATCGTCGCGAAAGCGCGCTCTGAGCGCTCGGTCGACCTTCACTCCAGCAGGTCCAGGATCGCCGAGACGAGTGTCGATGCAACGCGCATCATCGTCTGCCCCTGCATAGGGCTCCAAGCCGCCGAGAATCCACTTCGCAGCCGAATACAGACCGTCGAGGTCGAGGTGGGCGACGATTGTATCTACAGGCCCACAAGCTCGGACTAAGTCCGGGGTAACAAGCTCAGGGCAAGCGCCGTGCTCGGCCTTGGTACGCAGTAGGAAGCGCTCATCGCCAGCGTAGTCCGCATGTTTCTCGTGATCGTGATGGTCAACCCAGGCCGCCAGCCGGTCTCCTAGGCCGTCGATAAGAGGCTTGGTCACGGTTTCGAATGACACTCGCCCACCGGAAGAAGCGGCAAACGCAATATCCACGACCACAACTCGCCCCGAGAGTTTACTAGCCTTGGGTAGGCCTCGTGGAGACGCGAAGACCAGCGCTGGCATTGACTCATTGGGTTGGCTCACACACGAAATCTAGCCGTTTTGGCGAGGGGCGTCTGTGGTTCCCCCCCTAAAGCTCGAGGTGCTTGTGTCCGATTCAGCACCAGCGCCAGAGAATATTCTGGCCGCCGACCGCTTGACATGCGATATTTGTTGTAACAATGGGCATTGTTTCGGCATTTCGAAGGATTCGGGTAGGAGATCTACCCGACCAGCCGGAACGTTCAGGATTTCCTGCTATCCCCCAGCCAGGGATCGCGGCACTCGCGTTGGCAGTGTGCACCCTGGCCTGGCCCACAGGGCCGGCCTTGGCCGAATCACCTGCGCAAGCGCGAACGGCAACCCTTCTCGCAACCTCCACTTCGCCGCTTACAAGCTCTGCCGACAAAGCCGCTGGCGAGACGCCCCCCGGAGAAACAGGAGAAACAATAGCCGGATTTCGCATGGAAGGAGGGCCGAGGCTGGAGGTCGTCTTCGGAGATATCACAGGCTACAAGTCACGCATCGACAGATTCACTGAGCTGCAAGTGAGTATGGAGTCACAACGCCGTCGATTCGCGAACGCCACCCATCAAGTGCAGACGACCCTGGGGCCGTCTCCAAAGTTGGGTGCTCATAGACAAGGCAGGGCCAGGGTCGGACGTGCCTGCCCAAAGGATGCGATCGCCCAAAGCGTCGCGGCGGCCACCGATGCTCATCGCAGGTTTCGCTTGCTGGGAATAGCCTTTGAGCAGAGCTTCATTGACATCCGCGACCTGCACAGTCTCGGCGAAAGCGCAGGTCTCACCCCCGATTACCGCGGGCGTGTCCTTCGCGGCCGGACGGCGTACAGACAAGCCCTCAGTGACATGAGTGAAATGAATGCTGTCATTCGGAAGCAAATGGAGCCCGAGCTCAAGAGGCGCGGATGCACGATAGAAGCTCTTGTGGCCTACGCAGAAACGGCTGCTCTTGCCGACTCAGGAAAGCATGCCCTCAAGGCTGGAGAGACCAAGCCGCCAGTGATTCAGACAACGCCCAAGGTAGCGACCGTGCAAGCGCGCGCGGTGACATTCTTCGTAGACAATCGCGCATGCTCCAGCGGCGTCGATGTCTATGTTGACGCCACCCTACTAGGCCACGTTGCCCCGGGCACTCACGCGGCGTTTCAGAGTCTTAGTGGGAGACACTCACTTTGCACGTTGGAAGAAGGCAGTGTCGCGACTTGCGGAGATACCGGCACCGTTCGCACCGCATTTGTGCACGACGGGTTCCGACTGCAGCGCTCCTGTGGCGAGTAGCCCTACTTGCCCTCGGCGGTGACTTCACCGTGCAACGCCCGCCGCTTCATGGCATCGAGGAGCGCCATATTGTGAGCTGCATCCTCATGGGCTGGATTAGCCTCTATGGTCCGCACGAATGCCGCTCGCGCCTCCTCAGCCCGGCCCAATCGCAATAGAATGACTCCGCGCAGGTAGTGGCTCTCCCCGTGTCCAGAATCCAGAGCCAGCGCAGAATCGATGTGTTCCATTGCCTCATCACTCGCTTGGATCTTCGATAGCCCGAGAGCGAGATTGTAGCGGTAGCCAGCTCTGCGCCCGTCTCTCTGGACGGCCCGCCGCAGGTACCAAACCCCCTGGGCCGGTCGATTGCGCCGCAATTCAATTGCCCCCAAATTGTTGAACGCCTCCCCGCGCCACTTCGGAAAGCGCTGCGCCTTGAGATAAATCCGGCGAGCAGCCTTGTCCTTGCCCTCCTCCACGTACATCGCGCCGAGAAGAAAGTAGGAGCGCGGATCCTTTGGGGCCGCCTTGATCGCTAATCCGTACTGCCGGATCGCTCTTTGTGTCTTGCCCTGCCGTCGGTACAAGTCGCCGAGGAACTTGAGAGCCTGAACGTTCAAAGCGTCGATGACAGTGATGCCTTTATAGACAGCGATCGCTTCATCAATCGAGTCGGCCGCCACCAGCGCTGCGCCCAGCTCCAGCTGCGTATCGACATCCTTGGGTGCAAGGGCTGCCACCTCCTTGAGTTCCTCTACGAGGTGGGCGATGTCGCTCCTCTTGGCGTGGATTAGCACCAAGGCACGCCTTGCGCGAATGTGCCGAGGCCTGTTGTCGGCGACGATTGTGAGCTGATCGAAGGCCTCCGGGCTACGCCCCTGCCGCCAGTAGAGCATTGCCAACTCGTAGCGCACTTCCAGGTCCCAGGGGCGAACGCGCACAACCTTCTCCATCACATCTTCTGCCAAGGAGAACTGCTTTCGATCGAGGGCCGCCTTTGCAAGTGACACTAGCGCGGCAGTGTAGGCAGGCCTCTCTTCGAGTACGGCTTCCAGCCGTGCCTTGGCCAAGACGGGCTTGAATCGGCGATGCTGGTCACGTGCGAAGAGACGCTGCGCTTCGGTAAATGTCGGTTCGATAAAGACAGCACGCTGCATTGTTTGGCCGGCCTTGTCCCGGTCGGCAGCAGTCACCGCGGCAAGCATTCCGCCGAGAGCGCGGCCAAATAGCGTAAAGGCGTAGAAGTCTGTACTGGACTCCCTTCGGATCAACTCGAGGTCGTCGTCTGCATGCCGGAGTCTTGCCTCTGCTGTGACAGCTAGTAGTGCTTTGCCGATGAGAGTGTGCACTTCTTTGAACTCGCCTGTGCCAACGTACTCAGCGACCTTCGTGGCCTTTCCAGCATTCACTCGATACAGAGAAACTCCGAGCTCCAGTTTCCAGTCGGGTCTGCGAAGCCACCCCGTCACAACCCACTGCACTCCGAGCTGTTTAGCATAGACGATGATATCCGCATCACTGACCGTGTCTTTGGCCCGGGGCAGTCGCCGAACAACCATCTCGTCATAGCCTGGACGAAGTCGCGAAAAGCCCTCCGCTCTCTCGGCCAATACAAATGGGACGGCCAGGCGCATCCACTCTATGCCCGCGATGCCTGAGCGATTTTCGAAGGGCATGACAGCATACGCCTGAGGTGGCTGTGCTGGCAGCCCCGGGACTGCGCTGCCCCCAGACTGCGCGCGAGCGGCGGACGAATTGCCCCCGAAGAGAAGTGCGAGCAGAGCGGTCAGCAATGCTAGGCTTGCGAATCCGCTGCCTTTGCTCTTGCCCAACACCCTACTAGTTTGAACGCTTCTCCAAAGAGATCAAGAATGCAGCAATTTCGAGGCTACGCCTTGGCATTTGCTCGCTCTTTGGGGCTCCTGATTCTGTATTTTGGATTTGCGGGCGCGGGCTTCGCCTTCTACGGATATCGGGTCATTGCGGCGGAGTTGCCGGAGAATCTGCAGCCGTTGCGAGAGCCGCCAAGCAAAGCCACTCTCATCTTCTCAGCTGACGGCGAACTGGTAGGTGAGTTCTACCTGCAGAACCGCATCGTCGTCGGTTTCGAGCAAATCCCCGCTCACGTGCGGCAAGCCTTTGTCTCCGCAGAGGATGGTCGCTTTTGGGAACACCCAGGCTTTGACCCTCTCGGCATCGCACGAGCTGCAATCTCCAACTATCGAGGCACGGGCAGCAAGCAAGGGGCTTCGACCATAACCCAGCAGCTCACCCGCATGCTGCTGCTCTCCCAGGATCGCACCTACTACAGAAAAATGAAGGAGCTCTTGCTCTCAACGCGTGTCGAGAGACAACTCTCCAAGCGCACGATCTTAGAAATGTACCTAAACCGAGTCTACCTGGGCCATGGTAGCTACGGTATCCAGGCAGCGTCTAACGACTATTTTGGAAAAGACGTAGGCGAGCTGAGCATCGCCGAAGCAGCCATGCTCGCCGGCCTCGTACAACGTCCAACCGCCTACTCTCCCCTCCGCAATCTCGAACTCGCCAAAGGACGCCAGCACTATGTAATTGACCGAATGCATATCGATGGGCACATAAGCGCGAGCACAGCCGAGGCAGCAAAGGCGGAGGCGACCACCCTCATTGCCGACCGCCTCCCGCTCAATCACCTAGCCGCCCCCTATTTCGTAGAGCACGTTCGCCGCTGGGCACAGTCTGAATTCGGGCAAGAGCGTCTCTACGACGGTGGACTGCGCATCTTCACGACTCTCGACACCCGGATGCAGAACAGCGCCGAAGCGGCCGTGCGCGATGGCCTGGAAGCACTGGATCGGCGCATTGGCTTCCGTACGCCGCTGGGCCACCTTGAGCCAAGCCAACTCGCCGCCTTTCAAAGCAGCGCTCCTAGCCCCTATTTGCCCGGTTTCGAATCCGTGCCGGGAAGCGCAAAGGACACTATCTTGGGGGGCATCCGCTACGTAGGCGCCGTTGTCGAAATCCCAAAGCGCCGAGGCGTATTGGTTGCCGTTGGGCCACATGTCCTCCCGATGCAGGCGGATGATGCAAGGCGATTGCGAAGCTGGCGGAGCGAAGTCGCCGAAGGCGCCCCGCCCTCACAGAGTTCAGCGCCGTTGCAGGTCGGCGATCAGCTGCCGATTCAACTCACCCAGGATAAGAGTGGGGAGGACGTGCTGATGCTGGCGCAGTCCCCCGATGTACAAGCCGCTATGGTCGTCATGGAGCCTGCAAGCGGCGCAGTACGTGCACTCGTGGGGGGCTACGACTTTCGCGATAGCCAATTCAATAGAGCGACCCAGGCCCGGCGCCAAATCGGATCGGCCTTCAAGCCCATTATCTACGCAACAGCAATGTCCAAGGGGCTCACCCATCTCGACCACGTCCTCGACACCCCGGTCGCAGTCAAGACTGCCGGTGGCGTTTGGGCTCCGAAGAATTATGATGGCAAGTATCTCGGCTCAATCACGCTGCGCACCGCCCTAGCCAAGAGTCTCAACACCGTGAGTGTTCGTCTGGTGCTCAGTACGGGGGTTGATGCCATCATCTCTATGGCCCGACGACTCGGTATTCGCGCCCCCTTGCCCAGGCACGTATCCATCGCCCTCGGTACTCCTGACATCAGTCTCATCGAAATCGTCTCGGTGTATTCCGCTTTTGCCAACGGCGGCAAGCGCATCCCCAGCCAAGACGAGGGTTCCCGCCTTCCAGGCCGCTTCGTCGAGCGCGTCACCACCGATGGGGGCGAAGTTCTTGCTGACTACCGCGAGCGGCTCCCAACCGAGCAGGCAATTCCCAAGAGCCTCGCCTACCTCGTCGTTGACCTAATGAAGGCTGTAGTCGAACGGGGGACCGGCAAGAAAGCACAGGGGCTGGGTTGGCCCGCAGCCGGCAAGACTGGCACCTCCACCGAGTGGCGCGATGCCTGGTTCGTCGGCTACACCAGCCAGCTTCTTGCCGGCGTCTGGGTGGGCAGAGACAATTTCACGGGCATCGGCACCCGAGCGACGGGTGGTAGCGCGGCCCTGCCGATCTGGTTGCAATTCATGCAAGCCTCCCATCCCAAGACCGCCCCAATCGACTTCGCAATTCCGGTCGACGTAATCCTAGTACGTGCCAACGAACTCACAGGCATGCCCGCAGCACCGGGCGCGGCGAATTCCCGTCTCGTCCCCTTTGCTCGGGGCACGGTGCCTGGGCGCTTTTCCGTTGACCGAGAGCGCTTTTCGCGCCCGTAGCGATGGACGCTTGCAAGCGGCTCTCCCTCACAGTCTCACGGAGCGCCTCGTGCTACCGTCCGGCCCACTTATGATTCCCTCCGCGAACAAGTCTCCTCGCTCAAGTCCTCCCCCCTCCGTCCGCTCGACTCTCTGCTTGACGCTCTTGGCGATGGCGCGTGCAGTGGGGGCGATCCACACGGAGATCCCTCTGATGCAGCGTCTCAACCTCGAGAGTGGTTAAAGCCAAGCGGCGATGCTCGGCATCGACTCCACACGCTTCGGCGATTGGAAGCTGGTTGTCGCCGGAGACCCCGACAATAGTTACCTCATGGTGCTACTCACCGGCGTGGGTGGCCCTCTGGGCGATGAAGTGGGAACCATGCCGTACAATAATCCGAGGCTATGCGATCCAAAAAATCGAGGCCATACGGCGGTGGATCACCGCCCTCTAACGCCTTGTCCTCACTAAGGGCTCGCAGCGAATCGGTTCCAATGGCCTCATAGATCGGCGCTGATACGCCTGATGAGCCTGATGGAGATCGATAAGACGGCGGGGTTCTTGACCACCCCCTAAAAAGCGCTGTAAGAAACGAAGACTAGGTTCTATTGCACTATCGCGGAGAATCAAGGGCCTCAGAACGAGGCGGCGGCGGACGACTCAATCACACGCGTTCCGGAGAGCGGGAGAAATAGGCACTAAATGGGAGCTCGGTTAGGCGATATTTTTCAGAAGGGTGGACCATTCTTCATGGTCAACACCTTCTTTTTGGCATTGGTCATTGGGCTCATTATCGAGCGTGCGATGTACTTCCTTGGCAAGGGACACATCAATGCCGGGGCATTCCTCGACCAAATCAAGCGACTGCTTGCCACCAACAACATCGACCGAGCGAAGAAGCTCTGCGATGCAACGTCGGCTCCAATTGCCCGAGTTGCAAAGGCCGGGCTTGGCAAGATTCACCGCGGAGAAGCGGCAGTGGCTCAGGCCATGGAAGAATGCATGATCGACGTGACCCCAGAGGTCAAGGTTCGCATCGGCGCTCTATGGTCGATGGCCAACATCACGACCCTCACCGGTCTCCTCGGAACCATTACAGGTCTGATTCACACCTTCTCCGCAGTCGGCGACGCCGACCCCGCAGAGAAGCAAAGGGCACTTTCTGATGGTATTGCCGAGGCTATGTACAACACGGCATTCGGTCTGGGCATCGCCCTTATCTGTATGATCGCGCACCTTCTGCTCAGCACCGCGAGCAAGCGCGTCATGGCCGACCTCGAGGGCTTTTCGCTCAAGTTCGAGAACATGCTCGGCGATGGCAAGGACAGCGGGAGCTAGGCACCTCTTGCCGCGGGCTGGTCTCGCGGCAGTTTTGCACTAGCAATCCGCTGCACTAGCAATTGTTTTTAGGTCGGATGAAGAACCGTAGAGAGGGGGCAAGCGCATGAACTCAGCACAAGTTCGCGGCAAGGCACGAGCTGCCATGTCCAAGCGCGAAGACGAAATTGAGGAGGAGGAAATCCAAGGTGGAGAAATCAATCTTGTTCCCTATCTCGATATCGTCACCAATCTCATGCTCTTCTTGCTCGCGAGTATTTCCTCGGGGTTCATTCTCGGGCAAATCGATACCACCCTGCCCGACCACGCTTCAGAAGGGACGAAGCGTGCAGTGGACCCTCAAAAGAAGCCAGATGAGCAGCCACTAGAACTGATGGTCTCGGTGACAAAGAATCGCATGATTCTATGGAGCGTCTCTAAGCTCGAAGGAACGCTGCAGGAGCCCAAGATGAGCACAGGGCTGCTCCCACCAGAGAAAGCCTCCGACCCACCAACCTTCGACTACCCAAAGCTAAATGAGGCACTGCTTGAGATCGCTACGCGCCGCTGGGCTGGCAAGCCTCGTCCCAACGATACCTACGAGATTCTCCTCCAGGCCGACGGTAATATCCCCTACGAGACGGTCATTTCCGTGATGGACCACATGCGTCGTCCAATGTCGGGTGCAACAACGCTACCATACGTCGATATGCCGAAATTTGAGCTTGTCGGCGATAAGGAAGTGCCGACGGAGAACTACGATCCCAACAAGCACCTTCTCTTTGTTGATGTCCTCTTTGTCAAGCCGAGCTTTGATTAGAAGGGGTGTTGCTCAATGATTAACAAGCAAGAAGCCCGCGGCATTATCCGCAAAGCGGTGCACCGAGTTCCCGAAGGTGAGGAGATTCGCCACCTCAACATCATGCCCATGATGGACATGATGACGATTCTCCTCGTAGCGATGATCTTCCAGGCCTCCACTGCCGGTGCCATGAGCATTGGCGATGTAGATCTACCTTTTTCGCAAAGCCACGAGAAGTTTCCCGAGAGTGCGACTACCGTGACCATTGCCAAAGAGGCGATCCTCGTTCAGGGAAGGCCGATTATCTCCGTCAAGAATGGTAAGGTCGACTCTTCCGAGAAGGAGAACGGCGTGCTCGGTATCAAGATCAACCGACTTTCTGGAACCCTTGGCGCCGTTCGCGCTCTCTATGAGCAGAAACAGGCGGCTGAGGGCAAGGTGAAGGAGGGAGAGTCACCAATTCCCGAGCTCTTCATTGTTGCTGACAAGACCACGCCCTACCGGCTGCTCTTCGAGGTCATTGCCTCAGCGAGGGCCAAGGAAGCGGGCTACCGCCGTTTCCGGCTCATCGTCCTGGAAAAAGGCAGCTCAGCGCCACCTTCGACCGAGGAATAGGCAAGACCGCAGAGACTCGGCGAATTGAGCGCCATTTGGGGTGGCCTTCTTTCGTTTCGGCACGGCTTGCGGAGCTATCCACAGAAAATCTGTACTCCGTCCCCTGCCGTAGTCCCTGCGTAGTCGATTTCGTGCTGGCTCAATCAAAACTCACGGCCTATACTTAGATATTATGGGGCGATTGACTGGTGAACGACGCGCGATAGCCGCGGCTCTCTTGGCCATGTACGGCTTTCTCTTTCTTGTCAACAGCTTGTTGGCGCCAGAGGGCTGGGGACCGGTCTTTGGCTCCCTCGCTGGCCTCTATGGCACTGGTTTTCTCGCGCTTGTTGCCGGGTACTTCTGGGCTCGTTGGTTTGTGATTGGCCTGGGCCTTTCTGGCTTCATGACCGGTGCAATCTCGCTGTTTCAAATGGGTGCTCTCGAGCCAATCCTGGTTTTCTACACCGCTACCCACCTCTCGCTGACCTTGGTCCTCTGGGGCAATGGGATGGCCCGTGGCTTTGACGGACGAAAAGAGTGGCGTGAACGATTCCACCTGGACGAAAGCGCGACCAACAGGCTTGGCAAGTCCGTTATTCGGGTTGGTGTCTCCCTACCCTTCGTTCTACTAATGGCACTGGCGCCAAAGGAAGACGCAGCTCTGGCACTCCTCGGCGGTGGCAGCATTGTTGCGGGTGTCTGGGCTCTAACAAAGATGCGCAGCTGGGCCCTGCCCGCCATGGGCGCTGGTGCCCTCACTCTACTTGCTTCCACGGTTGGCGCTGCCAGCTTGGTGCCGCTTAGCGGCAACGTTGCTCTCAACCTCGACCAAGTCGCAGTTGGGGCCATTGGCTTCACGCTCCTGGCACTTGCGCCGTTCGTCTCACCCGTTTTGAACTTCCTCAAGAGCGATAAGTAGTCAACACAGTATCCCCCCTTCCAGGGCACCAAAGACGACGCCGGCCTCGCTTTGCAGCAAGGCCGGCGTCATCGTTCTCAGGTTTGCGTCGATAGACGCTAGGTCTTGGGACCAGCGGCTCGAACCTCTGGAGAAGCCCCATCCTCATACGAGGTGAAGTTGCTCTTGAAGAGGTAGGCGAGCTTGCGAGCGGTTTCGTCGTAGCGAGCGCCATCCTTCCACGTGTCGCGGGGCATCAGCAGGTCGGCAGGGACGCCCGGGCACGAGGTAGGAATCTCGAGACCGAAGAGTTGGTCCAGCTTGGTTTCGACCGAAGCAAGGTCGCCTGAGTGAATCGCATCGACGATAGCTCGGGTGTACTTGAGCTTGAAGCGATTGCCCGTCCCGTAGGCGCCACCAGTCCAGCCTGTGTTGACCAGCCAGACCTGGGCACCGTGCTTCTCGATCTTCTGAGCTAGCAGCTCTGCATATCGAGCGGGGTGCCAAACCATGAAGGGACCGCCAAAGCATGGGGAGAAGGTGGCTTCGGGCTCATTCACGCCCATCTCGGTGCCGGCCACCTTGGCCGTGTAGCCGCTGATGAAGTGGTACATGGCTTGCGAAGAAGTGAGCTTTGAGACTGGCGGTAACACGCCGAAGGCGTCACAAGTCAGAAAGATGACGTTCTTGGGATGCCCACCTACGCACGGAATCTTCGCGCTCTCGATGTATTCGATGGGATACGAGCCGCGTGTGTTTTGCGTAATGGACGTATTAGTATAGTCCACTTCCCTGGTGTGCTCGTCGTAGACGACGTTCTCGAGCACTGAGCCAAACCTCAGTGAATTGTAGATATCAGGCTCGGCCTCGGCCGTGAGATTGATTGCCTTCGCGTAGCAACCACCTTCGATGTTGAACACACCTTCGTCTGTCCAACAGTGCTCATCATCGCCAATTAGGAGGCGATGCGGATCGGCGGAAAGCGTTGTCTTTCCTGTCCCAGAGAGACCAAAGAGAATCGAGGTCTCGCCGTCCTTGCGACTCTCGGTAGCCGAGCAGTGCATGGAAAGCACACCCTGCTTTGGCATCAAATAGTTCATGATGGTGAAGACGCCCTTCTTCATCTCGCCGGCGTACTCGGTGCCGAGAATGACGAACTCCTTGCTTGCCAGATTGAGGCTAACGCTCGTTGTTGAGGTCATGCCCGAGGTGTGTCTGTTTGCGGGGAATGCACCGCCATTGAAGACAACGTAGTCGGGCTCTCCAAACGACTTGAGTTGCTCAGCCGTTGGGCGAATGAGCATGTTGTGCATGAAGAGAGCGTGATATGCGCGGGCGCAGACGATGCGAACCTTGATCTGATACTTGGGATCCCAGCCAGCGTAGGCATCCACACAGAAGAGCTGCTCGTTGGTATTGAGGTAGTCGATGGCACGCTCGCGGCCGATGTTGAAGGTGTGAGAATCGAGCTTGATATTGACATCCCCCCACCAGATATCGTCGGCAGAGCTCGGCTCGTGCACGATGCGCTTGTCGTTTGGGCTTCGTCCGGTCTTTTCACCAGACATGGCAACCATGGCGCCGGTCTTTGTGATGGCCGTGCCCTTCTCGTTTTGCAGTGCGAGCTCGTAGAGCCGCGAAGGCGACGCGTTTCGGACGATATTCTTCACGGTAATGCCGTGCGGGGAGAGGTCGAATTCTTCAGACATGAGTCGTTCCTTGTTTTGGTCGCAGGTGTGGGGGCTGCTGCCGACTATATGTTGCGGCACAGCTCGCTCTGTCGCAACCGCTGTGACAAGCAACTCCGGGCAGATAGCCCTTTGGGATCCCTGAAATGTCAGTGATTGCTAGCACGGGACAATTCGGGGAAATCGTATCGTCCCAGCTCGTGGTCTGCTAAAACCAGCCCTACTGCTGACGACCCGTTCCACTGGAGTGTCCATGTCAAGACCTAGCTCACGCACCCTCTTCTCTATCGCCATCCTCGCTGCTAGCGTTGGATTTGCCAGCCAAGCCGACGCCAAGCGCGGCAAGAAGTCGGCTGTGAAGTCCGCGTGCAAGATGAAGTACTTGCCGTTTGTTACCGGCTATACCTGGACCTATCAGTACGCGATTCCGCCGGGAGTCGAAGACCGCCCAGGCGGCATCAAGGCCAGGGTCCCCGAACTGGTGACAGTGAAGGTCAAGAGTGTGCAGAGTGTGGATGGCGCGACCGCCATCACCCTCGAGGAGAGCTACCGCAAGGTCGTCACCGAGACCGTCCTCCGCTGCGACTCCAAGGGCCTCACCGTGCCGCTCGACAGCTTCTTCTTCGCTGGCGAGTTGCCAGGCGCCCTCGGCATGAGCACCGAGGGTCTCGACCGCCAAGGAGAGATGTACCCTGCCGCTGGGGGCCTATCCCGCGGCAAGTCGATGTACGTGGAAATCAAGGCCGACATCGTGCGCGCTAGCGCTCCGGATACCAGCGCTGTCCATCCGAAGGCCAAACTCGAAATCGAGCGTCAAATCGAGATTGGTCGGAGCGAGGATGTCGAGGTGGAGCACGGCATTCACACAGCTACGCCGGTCCAAGTCGCGATTTCGGGACGAAGTGCTCTGGAGACCACGCCTGAGAAGAAAGTCTCTCTCCCCGAAGGCAATGCCATGCTCTGGTTCGCAAGCGGCGTTGGCCTAGTCAGGGCCTATAACCGCCTCGGCCAAGGCTGGGAGCTCACCACCTTCAAAGACGGCGCTGGCGCGAACGTCGAGTAGGAGCCAGCCCCTTCGCGACTCTCGCGTGGGGCCCTGGGCGCCGCAGAGAACGCGAACCGCTACTCCATCGCACAGAGGAAGAAGCTCAGGTACCGCCCCTCGGGAAATCCTGGGCGGACAGGATGATCGCTGGCAGCACCGCGCTGGTCTGTAACCACGAGGTCCCTGCGAACTTCCATCGCTGCGTCGGCGACGACTTCAAGCAGATGCTTAGCCGTCACATGGCTTGAACAGGATGCAGAGCAGAAGATACCCCTAGGGGCAACGACGCGCATGGCCATCTCGTTGACCCGTCGGTAGGCGCGCAGCCCCTTGACCAAGGCCTTTTCGGAAGACGCAAAGCTCGGCGGGTCGCAGATCACCAGATCGTAGGTCTTCTTCGTTGCAATCGCCTCTTCGAGAAAGTCAAAGACATCGGCTGCTGCAAAGGCATGCTTCGCAGGATCGAGGCCGCTGAGCACGAAGTTGCGTTTGGCAGCTTCAATCGCCGGACTCGCAATGTCCACGGTCGTGGTCTTGGCCGCTCCCCCTAGCGCCGCCGCCAGGGAGAAGCCACCAGTGTAACCAAAGAGATTGAGCACGCGCAGGCCTTTGCTACGACTACCGACCAGGGCGCGATTCTCGCGTTGGTCCAAGAAGAGCCCGGTTTTCTGCCCACGGCGCAAGTCGACCTCCATGGTGGCGTCGCCCTCGCGTATCTGCACCCTCTCGGGTGGCGGGCTTCCAATCCACTCGCGATCGCGCCCTACCCTTCGAACAGAGAGTGTCTCAAGCGGCATTCCAGCGTCCTCGAGACTCGCTCGCAGGCTTGGCAATAGGGGCAGCCAAAGTGCATGGGAGCCCCCCCCATCAAGTAGGACAATGCCATGGCCCGCGTATGAATCAATGACGAGCCCGGGCAGCCCGTCTGCCTCACCATGGATGAGGCGTAGCGCGTCGGTCCGCTTCAGTCTGGGGTCTTGCAATCGCCTGCCGACGGCGCGCCTCCCTCGAGCGGCAATCCACTCGCCATCGATCTCAGCTCGAGTTCGAGTGTCCAGCACTCGAAGTCGGATCGGAGAATCAGGATCCGCAAATGCGAGAGCGAAAGAGCCCTTCTCGTCAGTCACTTTCACGAGTTGCCCAGGTGTGAGTTTGGCCCCAGGATCCACCCCCTTGTCGAAGACCCACGGATGCCCTCGTTGGATGCGTCGACGAAGCTTCTTGCACAAGTGCACTTCGGTTCTCTCGTGTCGCGATCTCGGATTGCGAGCCATGCTCGGAGTGTACGACCATAGTGCCTCGTGTTTCGCCCACTCGCACGACTCGTCTTGACGCAATTTCAGTGAGGTGGCATCCGCCCCGAAGTCTCACCGACCGAGGCGCCGATGAGTCCACGCGCTGAGGCCAACACGGCGCTCCCGCTAGCCCTTCCCAGTAGCGAGTGTGTGCCTACGAAGACTACCTAGTTCCCCCCGAAAGCCTATCGGCAGCATGTGCGCTGAGCATGACCGGAAGCATGTCTCACCGGCGCCAAGGCGCTTGCCCCATGCGGAAGGCCGCATGACCGTCAAAGGTCGATTTGGGACGACTGGGGGCTACAGCGCGCCGCCGCTGGCCACGGTAAGCGAGCTAGTGTGAGGCGCTTGATCGTCGTCTCTCGTTGCGCAGGGCCTCTATCGAGAGGACTTCGGTGAGCGCCTCTTTGTATTCGCGATTCTTGCGCAGCATCTCTGCGTCAATGCCCCTTGGAACTAGTCCCAGGCCGATGCGCGTCTCAACGGTTGCCGGATCATGGAGAGCCCGCCACTTGGGCACCTGCTCCTCGCGGTCTAGGGCGATGACACTGCCGAGCAAAGGTCTGCCGTCGGTTGCAGAGCGGTACACTCCGATCGCGAATATGTAACGCCCATCGGCCGACCATCGCGGCCCGGTCTCATCGGCGATCGTGGTGTCGAGGAGCATTGTACGATCGCCTCCTACGGCTGGCATAAGATAGACATCCGCATCGTCCCGTCCGGGGACGCGAGCAGCGAAGGCAATCGTCCCGCTGGGGCCCCAAGCAGGTGTCATATCGGCTGGTCCATCGGTGATGGCAGCCTTGCCCTCTCCATTCGCAGAAACCGTCCAAAGCCGACTCTCGCCCTCCGCCCCCACCTCCATGTAGGCCAAGCTCTGACCGTCAGGCGAGATCGTTGGGCTGAGTATCTGGCCATCGCTAGCGAGCACGAGCGCCACCTCACCCACAGTTCCGCTGCGATCATCAAATTGGGCTCGATAGAGGTCGAAGCTCCCGCTGCGGTTGGAGCAGAAGTAGAGCCACTTGCCATCAGGCGAAATCCTTGGATCCCGGTCGATGTGCTCTCCTTTGCTAACTCGTAGCAACTGCCCTCCCTCAGACGAGACTCGCCAGAGACTCGTATCACCGATGGAATCGCGCTGGCGATTGCTCGCAAAGACGACCCACCGACCGTTGCCTGTGACAATGGGACTGCGATCTAGAATCGCCTTTCCCGAGAGTTCCGTTAACTCGGTGAGCCGACTGCCGTCAAGAGCGACCCCGACGAGTCGTCCACCACGGTCTGCGCGTTCCGTTACAACAAGAGCGACCTCGCTAGCCTTGGAAGGCGCGGTCGCCACTCGTGTTCGTGGCTGAGAATTCTTCGCAGGACCACATCCCAGTGTCGTTATCGCAATAGCGAATGCGACACTCAGATTTCTCACTACGAAGGGCAGGCCCATGGGCCCTTCTCTATTTGCGATGAGAGCCGTTGGCGGTGCCTTGGTGGCACCTTTGGGTGGCTCAGGTGCTGCAGCTTCGCCTTCGGCGGCAGGAGCTTAGCCTTCAGCGGCAGGAGCTTCGCTTTCAGCGGCAGGAGCTTCGCCTTCAGCGGCAGCGGCTTCCTCTACTGGAGCTGGTGCGGGGCCAGCCTTCGCGGGTGCAGTGTCCTCTGAAAGCTCAGATTCAGATTCGACAGCGTGAGCGTTCTTGGGCGGGTCGAAAGCCATGTAGAAGACAATTGCGAGTACACCAACGACGGCGCCGCAAATTGCACCAAGCGTTAGGGCCTTCTTACCGGACTCAATGGAGGTCCTCTCGTACACGACGAAGCTCTGCTCCTCCTCGGGAGGTAGTGACGTAAAGTTCTTGTACTCCATGTTGTTCTCTCTATCGTTGCTGTGGCCTGGGGGGCCAGTCTCTGTTGTACCCGGAGGAAACCGGACAATAGCTCTGCCATCGCCCGCTTGACCAGCCCTCTCCAACGATTTGGCTTAAGATCCCTGCTACTTGGTGCTGAACTTCAGACTAGATTCTATGCTGCACTCTACTTTGACACCAGCGCCTTCAAAAAGTTCCAGAAACACTGAGATTTGCGGGAAACTGAATTGAGAACGGTGTCTAAGTGGCTGTCATCACAACACATTTCCGATGCAGTTACGGCCCTTCTGGCTCAAGTTGCTCCTAGCTGATGCAAAGCGCTAGCGTGAGGGCTCCATGAGTCTCACACTGGTGCTGCCGCCACTCACGCAGCTCAACACCCCCTATCCGGCCATATCCTACCTCGCCCAAGATCTACGGCTGCACGGAATTACGTGCCAGCAGCGCGATCTTGGCATCGAGATGGTACTCTGCCTCTTCTCTCGCGAAGGCCTCACAGAAGTCTTCGAGACGTTGGCGGAGCGAGATGAGTTGCCTGAGCCTGCGTGGCGTGCTCTCAGTCTGCGGGCACAGCACATCAATGTCATAGAACCTGTCATCGGCCTACTGCAGGGCAGGCAGTCGACAATCGCTGCACGCATTCTCGAGACCAGTTACCTGCCAAGCGGGCCGCGCATGCTGCGAGCCGACCTCAGTAGCTTTGGCGTCATGGGGGGCCTAGATGCCGCTCGCTACCTGGCCACCGTCTACCTCGCGGACCTGGCAGACCTCATCACTTCGTGTATTGACGAGGGATTTGCACTCTCGCGCTATCAGGCCCATCTCGCTACGAGTGCGCAGAGCTTTGATCCGATTTGGCAGCGGCTCGGGCAGTGCACCATCGTCGATCGGCATCTCGACGAGCTCTGCGACACGATTGGGGGTGATCTAGTGGGCCTCTCGGTGCCGTTTCCGGGCAATCTCTACGGTGCGTTGCGCCTTGGACGCAGACTCAAGCAACGGGGCGCCTACGTCATTCTCGGCGGCGGCTACATCAACACAGAGTTGCGCGATGTGCAGGAGCCACGGCTCTGGGAGTGCGTAGACGCCATCACCTATGATGATGGCGAGGGCCCACTTCGCGCCATTCTCGAGTTTCACGGCGGCGGCGATGACAATCGACATCGCACGACGACGATAGAGGGAAGACACAAGGCAGAGGTGGCTCGTCCCGCCTTCACGTCGACTCCGTACTATGGGGAGCTGAATCTCGACCACTACTTGCAAACCATCGATACACTCAACCCCGCGCACAGACTGTGGGCTGATGGCCGATGGAACAAGCTCACGCTTGCCCATGGATGCTATTGGAAGAAGTGCACGTTCTGCGATATTTCCCTAGACTACATTGGCCACTATGAAAGCGGCGAGGCGGTAGCCCTCGTTGATAGTATTGAGACCCTCATCGAAGAAACCGGCCAACGAGGATTTCATTTCGTAGACGAAGCGGCCCCACCAAAGCTCTTGCGAGCCCTAGCCATCGAGCTTCTACGCCGTGGCACAAAGGTGAGCTTCTGGGGCAACATCCGTTTCGAGAAGAGCTACGACGTTGACCTCTGCCGTCTCCTCGCAGCGGCCGGACTCATCGCGGTAACAGGAGGCCTGGAAGTCGCAAACGAGCGCCTATTGCAGCGCATAGACAAAGGCGTCAACATTGAGCAGGTTGCCCAGTGTGCGTCGGCCTTTCGAGACGCAGGTGTCATGGTTCACGCCTACCTCATGTACGGCTTCCCAACCCAAACCGAGCAAGAAACCATCGATAGCATGGAGCTCGTCCGCCAGCTCTTTGACGCCGGCCTCATCAACTCGGCCTTCTGGCATCGCTTCGTTCTCACCAGGCACGCTCCCATTTTCAGAAGCCCTGGAGCCTACGGCGTGGAGATAACCGGGAAGCGGGCGCCAGTCTTTGCCGCCAACGATGTACCGCACAAGGATCTTGCCGGCGGGAATCACGACGTATTTGACAGCGTATTGCCCCAGGCCCTCGACTCTTGGCTCCAAGGCCGCGACCTTAGACGCTCAGTTCAGACCTGGTTCGATGCCCCCATGCCTGCGAGCAATGAACCTCGCGATCGCATTCGTCAGGCGCTCAGCGAACCCGCCCACAAAGCCCGTGGTCGCCTTATTTGGCTCGGCGGGGAGCCCATAGAGGTAGAGGAAGGAGTTGTATTGCACACGCTCAATGCCGAGTCCTTCATCGCTTGCAACGCCGATGAGCGCGCTTGGCTCTGCCAACTACTTGAGATGGCGTCCCCGCATGAGAAAGCGCTGCTCCTTGGTGACGCCATGCACGGCTACCCCGGTCGATGGCCCGATTTCGAGTCCCGCTGGTCGGAGGTCCGGGAGCTAGGCCTCTTGCTCTTGTAGCTGCGGCAGTGTTCCCTCGAACCTCCTGCAACCTTGAAGGCCCGCCGACCTTGAGAGGCAGGATTGCCCCTGTTACAAACGCCGCATGAATGCAACCAAGGCCAAGCCGGCTACCTTTCTCGACACCAACTTCCCTGTCTTCACGACAGAGCCTCACAAGGTAGCTGACCTCTCGGCAGAAACCGTTCGCTTCGGCCGCAAAGAGCTTGAGCTCGCACTCATCGAGATGCCGGGCCTCGCGTCACTTCGCGAAGAGTACAAAGGCAAGTTCCCGTTGAAGGGAGCCAAGATCATGGGCTCATTGCACATGACGATTCAAACCGGCGTACTCATCGAAACACTTGTTGAGCTTGGCGCTGAGATCCGTTGGGTCTCCTGCAACATCTTCTCGACTCAGGATCACGCCGCTGCGGCAACAGTCGCCGGCCCCGAGGGCACTGCCGACGATCCCAAGGGCGTTCCCGTCTACGCTTGGAAGGGCGAGACCCTCAGCGAGTACTGGTGGTGCACACTACAGGCGCTGAACTGGGAAGGCGGCCCCAACCTAATTCTCGACGATGGCGGCGATGCAACGCTTCTCGTCCACCTGGGCGCTGAATACGAGAACTCAGGGACCATTCCATCACCCGATACCGCAACCAGCGATGAGCACCGCATCATCCTGAAAACGCTCCACGCCGTTCGTGAAGATAAGGGTGACAACTTCTGGCGCCCAATGGCTGCGAACATCCGCGGCGTATCTGAAGAGACAACCACTGGTGTCATGCGCCTCTACGAGCGAGTTGAAGCAGAGACCCTGCTTTTCCCCGCAATTAACGTGAACGACAGCGTCACCAAGAGCAAGTTCGACAACATCTACGGCTGCCGCCACTCATTAGTCGACGCCATCATGCGCGCCACCGACGTTCTTATCGCTGGAAAAAAGGCCCTTGTCTGTGGCTTCGGCGATGTTGGCAAAGGCTCAATTCAGTCTCTCCAGGGCCAATCGGCTCGCGTCTCCATCACCGAGATTGACCCAATCTGTGCCCTCCAGGCATGCATGCTGGGCATCGACGTTGTGGAGCTTGACGAGAGCGTCGCCGACTTCGACATCTTCGTTACTTCGACGGGCAACAAGGACATCATCCGCCTTGAGCACATGCTGAAGATGAAGCACAACGCTATCGTCTGCAACATCGGCCACTTCGACAACGAAATTGACATGGCCGGCGTTGAAGATCTTGTCGCCAAGGGCGAGTGCGAGAAGATTGAAATCAAGGCGCAGGTTCACGAATTCAAGTTCAAGAACACCACCCACGGTCCAAACGGCAAGGGACACTCCATCATCGTTCTCGCTGAAGGTCGCCTGGTCAACCTTGGTTGCGCTACCGGGCACCCAAGCTTCGTGATGAGCGCTTCGTTCACCAACCAAACCATGGCGCAAATCGAGCTACACCAAAACGCCGAGGCCTATGGCAAGAGCGTTGTGGTTCTTCCAAAGCACCTCGATGAGAAGGTCGCTCGCCTGCATCTCGACAAATTCGGAGCCAAGCTCACCACGCTGTCCGAGGATCAAGCCTCGTACATCGGTGTGCCTCAGGCTGGCCCGTACAAGGGCGACGCGTATCGATACTAGTTACCGTAGCGCTCGCTAGCGCTAGCACATTTGTTTCGCGTCTCCGGCGCTGTGCCCTGGTGTTCCACACCAGGGGCCGACGATGTGATGGCTGGCGGCTTCTTGCTGTCGCAGAGCGAAAGGGGCACTTGCAAACAAGTGCCCTACTCGGCTGTGTGGGGTGTTTCTCTTGGGAGAAATGCCCTAGAGTGGGAAGGGCTTTGTGCCTGTGAATGCCGGTTCGCTGAGACTAGCGGCATCGCCCGCATCGACCGTGAACGACGCTGTGCCAGCGATGCCCTGCCCAGCATCACCGAGGTCCACGATTGGCCGGTTGATAGTCACTAGCGTCGCTTCAACCCCTGCTGGCGTTATCGTCATCAGGCCATACCCCTGGGCGTTGCAATCGGCAAACTTGAGATGCGCGTTCGCATTCGGGTCCGCTGCGGCCAGGATTTGTGCAGGATCGCCCGTCTCGGCGCCTACCTGCGCGGCCCCCGTGCCATAGCGCAGCATGACGTTGAGGTTGTTCTCGACGATTCGCTCGCCGCCAAACTCGGTCGCATCGAAGGTGACCAAGTCGCGGAGCCCTGGAGGCTGTCCGCGCACCGCGCGCTCAAAGAAGGAGAAGAGACTATTTGACGAGATACCCGCCGTGATGAACTCCGTAGCCACAGGAGTCTGGGTCTCCGCGTCGTAGTCATCCATGAGGGTGCCAGCGAAGTGCGCGTGAATGTCTCCGGTGAGGACAACAACATTGTCGATACTCTGATCCTTCAGAAAGGTCATGAGCTCGGCACGTTCAGTGGGCTTGTCATCCCACGCATCGCAAAACGCAACGCGATCAAAGAGCAAGATACTAGCTGGGCCAACTTTCACGCCGAATCGCATCAGCGGCATTTCGTTGCACCAGATCTTCCAGGTTGCATCGGAATTCTGCATGGTCGACTTCCACCAGGCCTTCTGGGCCGCGCCCAGCATCGTCCCTGGGGGGCGTTCCTTGCGGGTGTTCGGAAGCCCGTCGACGTCATCGGGCGGATTGCCACCGTTGGCCGTATTGCCCTGATCCATGATTCTGATCATCTCGTCCGGTAGTGCGGTGCGCGGATGAAAGAACGCTGCCGAGTCGTAGGTCTGGTCTTCAGGGATCGTGTGGTCACTCCGGTAGCTGCGAAGGTCGGTCACGACGAAGTCGACGTTCTTGCCGTAGCGAATGCTCCGGTAGATGGTGAGGCTGGCAATGGCGGCAATGTTATTGGCCTCGTCGGCGAAGTTGTCCGCGTCCACTTCATCGAAGGGTGCGTTGCTCACCTCGGTAGCACTGAAGTCCGAAGCCTCGTTATCGACGCCCGGCACGCCTTCTGCGTCACTGAGGTTTGCTGGTATGAATTCGAACCAGGCTTGATTCGCAGAGACCTTGCGCTGCTGGCTGCCTTCGTCGACGGTGCCTGTTGAGTCGTAGTTGGCTTGGCTCTGCCAACAGTCATCAGAGAACTCGTGGTCGTCCCAGGTTTGGATGAACGGCCAGCGGGCTCTCGCAGCACGCAGATGGGGGTCCCGCAGGAATTGCTTGTAGAGGTGACGATAGTCGTCAAGCGTCTCGGCGTATTTCTCGTTCTCGTCCTCTCCTGACCCGCCGCCGCTGGGAAAGGCATCAATCTTCCGTGGCGTGCCATCGGCATTGGTCATGGCGATGGGCCGATTGTCGGCGTCCAAGGGCACTTGGAATTGCCCTCCAGTGGTCTCGTAGATGAAATCGCCGAGGTGCACAACGAGTTGAATCTGCTCGTCCACTGATGCCGCAACATCATCGTTGATCATCTGCCGGTATGCCCCGTAGGTACCGGCCTCGTAGTCCTGGCAGCTCACCCATGCAAGATGGACAGGCTCCGTATTCTCGTTGGAGGGCGCCGTGATAGTTCGCCCGACGATCGTGTCGCCACCTGCCACGAAGCGGTAGTAGTAGATGGTGCCCGGAGACAAATCCGTAACAAGCAGCCTGAGAGTGTGGTCGCTAGCAGATGTTATTTCGAGATCTTGCTCGACGACGATTGTGCCGAAACCCTCGTCTTCCGAGACCTGCGCCGTCACGGCAATGGCCTCATCCCCTCCTGCGGTAGCCTGGACTCGAGTCCAGATGATTACCGATGTGGCCCGTGGGTCTCCGGATGCCACTCCTTGGGGAAACTCGTAGACGCCGGTGGGTTCGTCATCATCACCGCCACAGGCAGGCAAAGTGCTGAGCTTGGCCGCAGCAAAAAAGCAGCCGGAGAGACGGAGAAATTCACGGCGTTTCATCGCCAGAAGTGTCGCACGAGGCAGCTCCCTATAGAAAGCGAACGTAGAGGTAGTAGAGCGAGAGTACGACCTGGATGCCGATTGCCACCAAGCTAAACACATACATGCCAAAGGAGGGTCGATCGCTCCCTTCTAGGTCAGGCCCAAAGATCGCCCGGTGACCGAGCCAGGCCAGCGGGGGGGCGGTGACCAAGGATATCGTTGTAGCCAGATCCACCAGGCTCTTTAGGTTGGCCAGGAACTGGCTGAGAATGATCATTGCTCCGACTGTGATCGCCAGCGCACTAATCCAATAGTTGCGTCCAGTGCTTGTGCCGACGGCCTCCCCTTCCTTCTCAGGTCGCTGCCACCTATCGATAAAGGCGGAGATAGCCCGCGGGAAGCCGTCCACGACCGTGAGCGTGGTTGAGAACATTACTAAGAACGCCGCAAATCCAAAGACGGGCCGAGCCCACCCGCCAAGCAATTCAGTGTACAGGCCAATCACAGCAGCTGAGAAGCCCGCGGCGCCCGCCGGAAGAGCAATGTCCCGGCCGTAGACAACGCCCGCACCAAGGAGCAAGAAGCAGATTCCCAGTATGGCGGTCCCGATGTAGCCGATATTGAAATCGATTAGGCTCTCCGAAACAGATGGTTTGTGCCCAGTGTCCCGGCGTTTGGCGAGGGTCCACAGCGAGTGCCAAACCGATACATCGACAGCTGTCGGCATCCAACCAATGAGAGCTGCAATAAAGAAGAAGCTGGCGCTATTGGTGAATAGCTCGCTCGATGGCCAAAGAGCTTGCCCCCAATCTATGCGTGGAAGGACTAGTGCGGCAGCCACTACCGTGCCCAAGGTTAGAAGGAGTACCGCAACCTTCACAATGCGATCGAGCCAACGGTAGCAACCAACGCGCAGGAGGCCAAGACAGAGGGCCATGATCGCAGCGGAGAGCCACAGCGGATCCCAGTCGACTTCAAGCAGCGCTATCGCCAACCCTGCGGTTACAAAGCTCACTGCCGACTGAATCGTGAAGACACTCAGCACCGTGACGACGCCGTAGAGGACTAGCGCCCAACGCCCCTGCCGCCGGTAGCCTTCGAGCAAACTTAGCCCCGTAGCGGCAGAATACCTGGGCCCAAAGGAGAACGCGGGATACTTGACGATGTTGGCCGCAATGACGACCGCAACAAGGGCGAGGCCGAAGCTCGCGCCAGCTCGCGTCGACTGGACCAGGTGAGAGGCTCCGATCGCCGCTCCGGCAAAGAGCAATCCAGGTCCAATTGCCTTGGCCAGTGTCCTCTGTGATTCCACCCGCTGACGGTACCAAGGCAACCGCGCCGAGCAAACTCCCCAGAGCACCGCGCCGACCGATCACATGAGGAGGGCTCGATTGCTCGCACTGCTATTGGCAGTCTTGGACTGGCGGCGCCCGCAAAGGGGCGGACAACGAAGAAGTGCTTCGCACTATGCAGCAGTACGGGGCGCCTATCGCAGCGAGTCTTGTGTGGCGAAAGCTACTTAGCGACGATCAGATCGTCCTTCATGGACAAGATTATGCACATGACTTCTTCGGTCTCGTTTTGCGGAACCTTGAACTCGCCAAACGCCTTCATGATGTCCCCATCAAAGCTAGAACTTGGTCTGCCGTGAGGTTCATTGGTATCCTTCCTTGGGCTTGTGACCCATTTCACGATCGGATCAGCATATCAACGTCCAGACGCGTCCTACAATATGCCTCGGTATGTCTGCCGCTCGTGCCTATTGGTCGTCCTCGAAGAAACCCACGGTAGGGTGCTCCAAAGGGAAGCCATGCTTCTCCATTTCCCAGCTCTAGTCCGACAACCAAGGCCCCTTGTCCAGCAATATACGTAATTGGGAGCAAAATTCCGAGCTAGCAACTTAATTGCGCCAGGACTGAACTTTTTGCTTTAGGATGCGCCACATGAAGTGGACTCGTATTGCCCTCCTCGCCCTACTCGCCTCTTGTGCGACGGCCGGCTCCGACGGCGGCGATGTGACTCCCAAGCCGGACGCCTCGCCTGGCTTCGGGGTCCACGACGCTGCCTCGACACCAGACGCCACGCCAATGCCAGACGCGACGCCCATCATCACCTACGATGCCACCCCGCCTGATTCTGGACTTTTCTGTGAGAACACGGAGGGTTGCGGAACGGGTGAGTGTTGCATCTCCCTCAACGGAACTGGGCTCTGCGTTCCCGGCGATGAAATCGCTGGGGTCTGTATTCCCGGCTAGAAGCCGATAGGGCGACTGCTAAGTACCGGTCCCAGAAATCGGTGATCAGTGAAAAAGCTGCCCAGACAGATCTGATTTGATCGACTTGAAGGATGCAAACCAGCATTGAGATCTGTTTGAGTCCGCAAGAAGACCGGGAGCTTCGGCTACGCGTGCGTCGGCAAACAGCTCCGTACCGTGAAGTCGTCCGGGGGAAGATCATTCTGATGCTGACGGATGGAGAGAGTTTTTTCGGAAGTGAGTCGTACAGTAGGAGTGGCCAGACGCATCGTATACAAGTGGGCGAACCGATTCCTAGACCGTCGAGCGAAGAGAATGACCGAGGATGGTGAGTTCTGATTTTTCGAGTGCAAGGCGCGAATGAGGATTTTGCCGGAGCAAATGACGAAATGAGCAATGCTGCAATCGGGCAAGCAGGACCATCAGACCGATCATTGTTTACGCTCGCCGGTCTAGAGCGGCGATTGGATGGCCTTCGGGACCTCCCTCGACGCGGGCGCCCAGCCCGTTTCCCCCCCCCCGATCGTCCCCGATCGTCGCTACGCATCTGGTGAAGCTGGCCTGCGAGCTACCGGATGACGTCGGTCGGTCGTTGCCACTGTGCTCGTGCGCGGAACTGGCTC
>JAAEPE010000567.1 GCA_024222395.1 Myxococcales bacterium | reverse complement strand
GCCAGGAATCTTCCGGGTCTCGCTCGCGACCTGCTGGTCGGGTGGAGCGACCGCGTGCTCTCGGACTAGCGCCTGAGACGCCATCTGCGTTGCCGTCGGCGGTGACGGCCGCCACCAAGACTGGCAACGTGACAACGTGGCCACGTGGCAATGACCGCGCTCGCCAGCAGAGCCATCAAGGATCGAAGAGCACCGCGCAATTTTCGGTGATCGAAGAATCCTTCGCTCGGTCGACCGGCCGGTATCCATCGGAGGAAGAAAGGGGAAGAGAAGAGAAGACTGAGAAGACTGAGAAGACTGCGGCGATGGCCGGAGACAGTTCAAATCGATGAATGCAGCACACGACCCTTCTATACGATTCCTATATTTTATGCTGTATCTCTATTCATTCGTCGGCTCGCTCGATCGTTCTCTCGCTGACACAAGACTTACACGTACACACACACATACGTCATCCCACCTCTTGAAGCGAGCCAGCCGGCGGTGTCCCCGCACGCGACAGGACCAACACGTCCCCCATCCCACGCAGAGCACATAACAGGCCCGTCCTCGTACACCACGCGCATCACG
>JAAEPE010000566.1 GCA_024222395.1 Myxococcales bacterium | reverse complement strand
GTGTATCTTTCCTCAAACGGTCTTTTGGCTGGAGTCGCTGCACTTGGCGCTCGCTTACGTCATTCAAGTCTTACACGCTTACGTCAGCAGTAGCGGCGAATCTGCTGACACTCGCTCGGCACGCTCTACAGTGATCTTCTGAGCGTTCATCCCTAGGAGTCACTCATGTCCGTTCGCAGCTCGCGCTTCTCGCGCACTGCTCACGTTCGCCCGATGTCAAAATGGCCCGAAGTTCCACGCAATTTGTGAGCCATCGCGACAGAATGAAGTTCCGCTGCGAGCCGAATTCGGCACTTTCAGCAGCGCTGGGCGGAGAAAGGGCGATTTCCGGACGGGCACTAGCTACGCATCAGGTCCATGAGCTCACCTACTCCAAGTGGGCTGGCGGATTCATTGCCAGAGATGAGGTCTTCGGCGAGCTGGCGTTTACGTCCGTGCAGCTCAAGGACTCTCTCCTCGACGGTTCCCTTGGTGACAAGGCGATAGACGGTGACGGGACGGGTTTGCCCAATGCGATGAGCGCGGTCGCTCGCCTGATCTTCAACCGCCGGATTCCACCAAGGGTCGAGGTGAATAACGTAGTCGGCGCCAGTTAGGTCCAGGCCTACGCCACCAGCTTTGAGACTGATGAGGAAGACGTCGCCCTCGCCTCCTTGGAAGGCATCGACAGCGAGCTTGCGCCGGGCTCTGCTTGTTTGGCCGTCAAGGTACTGATAGGGAATCTTCTCATGATCGAGACTGTCTCTCGCGATGGCCAGGTGACCAACGAACTGACTGAAGACCAGAATGCGATGCCCCGCCTCCCGCAATTCGGTCACAAGCTCCATGAACATGGTTTGCTTCGCACTCCCCACGGAGATGCCCTCGTCAGCCAACCTTGGGTGACAGGCGATGCGTCGCAGCTTCATGAGTGCGGCGAGCACTTGCATACGCTGCTGCGTTGGGCGATTCAATCCCGCTTGTATCTCTACAAGCATCGCATCGCGAATGGCCGCGTAGTACTCGGACTCTTCCTGACTCGGCTCGACTTCGATTGTGATCTCTGTCTTGGGTGGCAACTCGTCGAGCACTTGCCCCTTCGTGCGTCTCAGCAGGAAGGGCCTCAAGATGCGCCGAAGTCGTGTACTCGCTTGCCGGTCGCCATCGCGTTGAATTGGCTTTCCGAATTTCTCGGCAAACTCTCGCCCCGTGCCCAAGAGCCCGGGGTTGGCGAAATTCATGATGCTCCAGAGCTCGCCAAGGTGATTTTCAATAGGAGTACCCGTGGTAACGACGCGCAAGTCTCCGCGCAATTGGTGGGCTACACGGGCCCGCTGTGAGCGTGGGTTCTTGATGGCCTGAGCTTCATCGAGCACGATAGTGCGAAAGCTCCGCCCGGTCATGAGTTCCTCTTCCGAGTGCAGAAGCCCATAGCTCACAAGCAGGACATCGCGGGGGCCGAGACTCGCAAGTGTCTTGGCCCTATCTCCCAATTCGAACTCGCGCGGAGTGAGGGTTGGCGCAAAGCGCCTCATGAGATTCACCCAATGCGGGCATACAGAAACCGGTGCGACAACCAGGGCAGGCCCCTCGTTGCCACGAGCCACGAGTACGGCGAGCATCTGTACCGTCTTGCCAAGCCCCATGTCGTCACAAAGCAGGGCGCCACCACCCCAATGTGCGAGACGCTGCAGCCATTCAAAGGCCTCTAGTTGGTAGGGGCGTAGCTCGGCCTCAAAGGTGCTGGGCAGAGGCACCTCGATCGTTGCCGATTCGCGTACTTTGGCTAGCCGCTCGGTCGCAAGCTTGGCGCCACCCCCCCCCTTGTGCTCTTCGAGGTCACTGAGCCACGCGCTCAAGGCATAGGCGTTGGCCGGAGCGAGGGCAATACCCTTCTTTCCGATTTTGCCGAGCTGCGGTAAGCCTTCAATCTTTCGAGAGAGCTCGTCACTCAAGGCGATGAAGCGGCCATCGTCGAGCCGTACGAACTTGGTTGAGCCAGCGACCATGCGGCTCACGAGTTCATGAGCTTTGAGAGTAAGTTCCTCCGAGACTTGGACCTCGATATCTGCGCTGAGCCATGAATCGGTGTCGCCAAAGCGAAAACGCAGCCCTTCTAGGTCTGCGCTCAAATCGACATTGAGAGGTTCGCCTTCGCTCCACATGCAAACGACTTCGTCCCCAAGCGCGTGAAGCTCCTGGACTAGCTCGAGGCAGCTGCCCAACCCAACCAAGGTGTAGTCATTGTCGCGAATATCCGCATGCAGGAGGCTTGGGCAGGCTCGAAGGAGTTCGGCCTCTCGCGATGCTTCGCAGCTTCGATCGCGGCACGTTTGTGTTGGCACTCCCTCAATATCTGCAACGACGACCACACTGCCCCGCCCCGCTTCAAATTGCGGCCCGAACTCCCCGAGAGGGCGAACGGTAAGCCGAATGCGAAGTTTGTCACCGTCACGCCTAAGTTTGAGAACGAGTTTTGGATCGGCTTCGACCTCTCGAACGGTGGCGCCCTCCGGAACAACATCCGATTGCAAAGGGATATTCTTAGAAAGCCGACCAAGGATTGTGGCGAGGCGGGTCTCTGCATTCGCAGGCAGTCTGACCTCCGCTGCGCCGATGGTCTCGCATAGCTTGACGTGTTGTGCATCGACGAGCGCGACAACGACTTTGGATCCACGCCTCTCAGACCACACTCCTTCTTCCTGGCGCCAAGGAATAGGCGCGAGAACGATAGACTCATCGTTACGAATAACGCGAATGCTCGGCGCCTCGTGCACAACCTCCGCGGGCTCCAGAGACTCTTCCCAATACACACGCGGATGCCCGCCGAGGGCGAGCACCGCCTCTGGGCCGAGTGCATATTCGAAGTCTTCCTGATAAGCGCGAGGGCGAAATCGATGTACGGTTGCAATCACCGCACGGTCTCGGTCTTCAACCCAGCTCTGGTCTTTGAGATCGACGAGGGTACTTGCAGTTATCTTGCGCCCCTTGGTAAATCCCTTGGTCGTTTGACGTTGTAGGCGCGCGCTTGGCCGCGTTCTACCTGCGTCCAGAATCCAGATGAGACGTTGCACTTCGCCAGTGCGCTTTCTCAGGGCGTTGCGATCAAGAGATGTGGCAAGCCCCGAGAGCCTGTCAAGCCGACGCTCCCAGGCGGCCTTTGGCGTATACATCGATGCCAACGTGCACTTGGAAGCCATGCCTTTGACCTCTAGGAGCGCGACGTATTGGCTGTGCCCCCACAGATAGCCGTGCTCGCTAAGCGCAGTAGCGATAGCGGCAGCCTCATCCTCTTCGCCTTCATCTACCGCACTCAGCTCGAGCTTCTGCATGACGGTCCAGCGAACCAAGAGTTGGCGAAAGAGCCACGTCAATGGAGCCCAGTCATCACGGAAGGCGTCCTGCACCGATTCCGCAAGTGGGCTCTCGGCTCCATCGTTTCTCCAGGAAACAAAAGACTCCAAGAGTTGTTCTCTCGCACTTGCGTCGTAAGTGCGCCGATTGTTCGTACCGTGCACAAAGAGTTCACCCATGGCGCATTCTTCTGGGGTTCCAGTGAGTGCGCACAGCGCCGCCCAATCACCGAGAGGACCTCGCAGCGTTGGGTCGTGATCACTTCCCGCCGATAGCGCCAGTGCACGAGCGCCGTGCGCCTGTGCCTGACGGACACCCCCGTTCGAAAGGTTGACCAGCGCGAGTGCGGCGTGGGTCCGTCCACTCGAATCGGACTCGGGAGCCAACCCCACTAGCAGATCAGAGTCGAGAGCAATTTCGCCCCGCAATGCCCGAGCTGCAATGCGGTGAGCATCGAGATCCTGCGCTGTGGAATTCCAGATGACCCACGGCATCGGCGTGCCTAGTTCCAGCGCGTTCTCTGCCAGGTGAGCTAGGTATTGTTCCTTGACGACATCCGGAACTAGAGCGAATACCTCTGGTTGTGGATTGCCTCCGAAGAGGAGAATCCAATCCTCTCCACCCGAGTGCGCCATGATGCCAAGAAATCGCGCGGTATCGCCGAGGTAGAGCGATACCCGAGCAAGCTGTCTGGAGCAGGCTGCGTCTTGCCACTCCCTCTTGCCGAGGGCGTCTTGCAACCGTTTGAGCATGATGGGCTCGACGGTGCTCAAGACTTCGTGAGCAAGGGCCCTGTGTAGCAAATACGATGGCACGTAATAGACACCGCCGCGCCTTTGAAGAAGCCCTATCTCAGCCCACTGCTCGAGCTGAATCCCCCAAATATTGTCAGGGCGCCTCATCGGAGCAAAACCTCTCGCCGTCGTCAGATGCTCAAGTTGCTCGAGCTCGTCTGCCAAGCTCCAATCGCCCGCGACCGCCAGCACCAACAACGAGTTTCGCTCGTCATCGGAGAGTGCGCTCAGTGAGAAGGTGGACGGGGCCATCGAGGGCGGGACTATGCGCGATCGCAATGCTCGTTACCAGTGGGGTGCGCGCGGACCGGTCTATTGGCCTAGCGGCGGAGGTGCCGCGCCCGGATCCTGGGACTACGAGGCCTCTACGAAGCCGTAGTTGAGGGTGAGTTCCGTTCCATCTCTGGTCAGTATGAGAGTTAGCTTCTCGACTTCCCTGGCAGCGACGTAGATCTCTAGGAAGTCCTCGAGTTTTAGCGTTGCAGTTTCGTTGATTTTGCGAATTGTATCGCCGTTCTTGAGGCCAAGGAGATCATCTCAAGGGCTTAGCTCTGTAGCGTTCCCTACGGCGCTGCGATTGTTGTCTCCTAGAATCGACACGGGCCTCCCGATCTGAGCTGAGAGGGGATGGCCCGAGCTACCAAAGCACAGAAGATCGAAATCGAAATCGAGCAGGCGGCGCTGCAGTTCTTTGAGCGCATGCTGGCGGGCTTGACGGATCCCAGGCGCCCACAAGGATTGAGCTACCCGCTTCGCTCCGTGGTTGTGATTGCTCTGATGTTGACGGTTTGCAGTTGCGACAACGCCGAATCGATGGAGTTGTGGGGCGAGCTAAACGAAGAATGGTTTGGTGAAATCCTGGAGTTGCCCCATGGGGTGCCAAGCCAAGAAGTGTATTTGTCAGTCTTTGCATCTCTCAATCCCTCGGCATTCTCTGAAGTGTTTCGCGCGTGGAGTGCATGGGTTGCGCTCAAATTCGGCAAGAAGAATTCGCACATCGCCATCGATGGCAAAGCCAGTCGCCGCACAAAGGATGTCGCCAATGGAATCCCTGCCCTGCATACGGTGAGTGCCAAAGAAGCAGCACGTATCATTCGAAGACACTGGGGCAT
>JAAEPE010000565.1 GCA_024222395.1 Myxococcales bacterium | reverse complement strand
CTTCCGCAAGCGCCTACAGCGATCCCGCGCCGACCTGCACAACTTCATGCACAACCACTGCGGACTCATCAACGAGAGCAACTCCTGTCGCTGCGCACGCAAGACCCGAGCCTTCATCGAGTCCGGTCACCTGGATCGGGACGACCTCAAGTTCCAACGCGACCGCATTGCATCAATCGCAGAAGCGGCACCACGCGACGCTGGGGTGGTCTCCGAGAAGCTGGAACACGACTATCCTGCGCTGTATAGGGAACACGCCTTCTCCGATCCGAAGACGTTGAAGAAGAGTCTATCCAAGATGCTCGAGGACACCGCGTTCGACGGCTTGATCCCTTCGTCCAACTGAGACACTTTTCGAGCCCGGCAAGGGGCAAGCAAAAAGCCCTCACGATTATGAGGGCTTCTCAAAGCTCCCCCTAGTGGACGCATTTCGAACTCCTAGCCTCGCCCTGGCCAAAGTCGCGGTAGCAGAGTCGCTGTTTTCCTCCGATGATGAGCTACTCGGCGATGCTCTGGAGATTCGCGTTGACGCATACGAATCCCAAGGGCAACTGGACAAGGCAATTGGGTGCCAGGTGAGACTGGTTGAGCTGGCACGCGCTGACTCAGCGCACAACCTCGGTGTTGAGTTTGAACGACTCGGTGACGAGGCTGAGGCTAGGCGGGGGCTCATCACGGTCAGTAAGTCAGAGTGGAAAGGGCAGGTCACGGAGACCAAGGGGATGGAAGCGAGAGTCGTGCCCATGACGCAGAAGCTCCGACGAGCCCTCAAGGACAATGACCACCTCGTTGGTGATCGGATCCTCTACTCCGAGGAGATGGCTCAGGTGACCGCAAAGGTCATCCAGAAATGGATGGCTCGAGCGCAGAGGCGGGCGAAGTTGAAGGCCAATGGTGGCTTTCACATCATGAAGCACACGTTCTGTAGCCATCTGGCAATGAGAGGTGCGCCGGCACTAGCTATTCAAAGGCTCGCCGGTCACAAGAACATGCAGACGACCCTCCGGTATATGCACCTCGCTCCTGGGGAAACCCATCGAGTGATTGCACTACTGGAAGGTCAGAACGAAATCACCCCGAGCACCGAAAACGATGAACTCGGGGGAGAAATAGGGGAGACGGCGACCAACGTGATCGCTTTTCCCAATCATGAGAAGTAGTTAAGTAGTGGAGGCGCCGGGAGTCGAAAGTCGGTCCGGCGTTTCAAATTAGCCAAGCGAGACACGACCTTACATCCATCACACTGAATCTTCTCGGAAGGTCACTTCCGTTTCGTGCCCTTTGGTGCCCGCTTGGCACGTGGCTGGGAACAGTGTCACGGCCACCTAGCGGCCACTAGAACATGCCACCACAATGGATGGGACGTTGCCACCGGGTACCGGCTGAGCGTGAGTGAAGTCGGTCGGATCTTGCGATTCGAAAAGATCAGAGCACATCGCATTCGGCAATGGCTCAAGCGCTCGGATTCAAAGTTCCTGCCAAAGGCGAAACGGATCCCGAAATCGAGGCAAGGCGCAGCGCACTCTCTCCGACGAGGCGGAGTCTTTGCATTGTAGATATTCATCCAGAGCTTCGGTGAGTTCGCGGCCGGTCGCAGCTTCTGCGCCCGCTCGGATCGTGTCATCAAGATGAGTACCTACCCCCTGTTTCTTGCCCCTATGGCGCGCTTCAATAGGTTCGATTTGCCCGAGTGGGACACGGGAAATCTCAGCAGTGCCCAAGTGCCATGACAAGCCCAGCACTGGAGGTGCTACGAGGTCGGTGGGGTCGAGCACGATCCGCGCCTGCAGGCCGAGTGTCTCGAGAATATCGAGCGCGAGTTGATTGCACTCGGGAGATAGCTTCACGAGAGTGAAGGCCGCACAGGTCAAGGCAATCGCTGTGGCCGCCTTGTGGCGTCTGAGTGTGAAGTCGATCGGAAGCCCAATGCGATGAAGCGCAAGGGCCATGCAGTCGCCGACCACTGTGAGCAGCAGCGGGAAGAAGAGAAGGCCTGCGAAGTCGCTGAGCTTGCCTGTCACAAAGGGAGGTGCCCACTCACTCGGTTCGAGCCACCAATCGTTGGCCACCAAGAGCAAGGGTGCCACCAGGGGACCGGATGCAGAAACTCCCCCGCTGGTAGCGCAGTCTGATTGGGGCCATCGCGGCCGGCGAGAAGGGATCGCAGCATGATTGGAGAGTTGTGAGAAGTGACCGAGTCTGAGCAATTGCCGAGGACTCAGTGGGTCTTTTGCCCCACTGGGCGGCGGCGCGCGGCGGGGGCATCTGTATACTCCGGCCGTGGCAGAAAAGGCCGAAATAGAATCTAAGGAGCAGCTCGCGAAGGCCCAAGAGGAGTCTCGTGCGCGCTATGGGCAAGTCATCGAGGAGATTCGAGAGGGCGCCCACGCGTTCTCCTCGGACGTGCGAACCAGCAGTGGCATCGTTCTCGAAGAGTTCATCGACCCGGAGGGCGAAGCGGTAGCAACCCTTGCCGAGGTTGAGGGCGATGCTGGCGCGCTGGCGTTGGCAATGCCGCTGGATCTCATCACCTTCGAGACCTGGCTCCTTGGGCAGATTGGCGACGAAGAAGAACTCGATTTCGACAATCCGCGGCACAAGAAATTCTGGTTCTCGCTAGGTGCTTGGATTGGCGAGACGATGCGTCTTCGCCACGGCGGCCACTGGCTCTTCGCTGGCGACGATCCTCGTGGGTGGCGTCTGGGCTTCTCCAAGATCATGTTGGAGGTGGTTCCTCATCTCTTTGCAGAGCAGCTGCTTCGCATGGGGCAGGGCTCGGCCAAGAAGCTGCTCGCCGAGATCGAGCGCATTCGTCTTGGCCATAGCGAGCAAGCAGAGCGAGATGGCGGCAAGGAGATAGACCGTTTCACGCCTCAGCACTATGTGCGTATGCACACCATGCCTTTGGGCCAGTGGATGGTCATGGATTTTCAGTACCTCGACAAATACTGGAACAAGAGCCCCGTGCCCGAGCTCGTTGCGGAGATCCGCAAGCAGGGCGAGCGTCTTGGGGCCGGCAACGTCGAGGTGATCTCGAAGGTCACCGAGGCACTCGAGAAGGCCGACCAGGCCAAACCGCTCGGTGAGCAGACTGGCGATCGCGGTCTCTTTGAGGCCATCGCACAAATCGTCGCGCTTCGTCGCACCACGTCACCTATCGCCATGGACATTTTGGAGTCCTTGGTCATGCCAACGATTCATATTGGGCTTCCCAAGGATTTCCCCGAACTAGACGAAGACGACATCAGCAAGATGCACAAGGGCATCGAGCTCTTCGCACTCTTTGTCGACATCGTTCCGCATCAGCATCAGGCGTGGGATGGCGGCTTCTTGGGAACGATTCCGAACGAAGACTTGGCGACTCCATACAAAGACAAGACCAAGCTTGAAGTGGGCAAGGGCGATTGGGTCATCGTGAATCCAAAGAGCTTCGTGGAGATGCTGACCGACTACTCGCCCCAGAAGTTGATGGAAAAGTACGATGGCTTTGTCAAGCATGTGAATGCGGACGACAATGCTCCGAAGCGCCGCGATGATGGGCGCATTCTCGCCGAGACCGTCTCGCGGGCAGTCGAGGAAATCAAAACCTGCGTGGATTTGGCGGCAGAAGAAGGCAAAGTTCTGATGTTCCGCTTGCTACCTCCGCCCGGCTGATCGATCGGCGTTACCGAGCTGGTTTGACGCCGGCCTAGATGTAGGTGAATTGGCGCACTGTTGGGGAAGCCCACAATGCGCTTCTTGAGTGCGGCACTGACACGCTCAATCCTGACTGCGACTTGATTTGTGATGAGGATGTAACCGTCGTCGAGCGAGAGACATTTGGGGTCGTAGGAGAGAGCGGCGAGACCTTCCGCCTCTTCTTGGGAGCGGGCATCGCAACCAATGCCATTGGCTGCGCCTCTTGGGACTTTCCCTGGCGGATGCGAACCTCGACAATGAGGGCGAGCCCGGCACCGACGAGTGGCGCTCCATTGGCATGAGCGCGCGGCTAGACTGCCGAGCATAAGAGATGATTATAAATGGCGAGTCATTTCTTTTCGAGTGCAAGGCGTGAATGAGGAGTTTGTCGGGACAAGTGACGATATGAACAACGCCGCAATCGGGAAGAAGGGGCCGCAAGAACTATCAGGTTTTGTGCTCGGCGGTCTAGTGACGGTTGGATACGGAGGCGCGTGCCCTTGGGTTGGCGACCCGGATATGGATGGCGACCTCGAAACATTGCTGCTCGGCGCGAGTGTCGAGTTCCGCACCGGCTTCACAGGTGAGCGCGCGGAGTAGCGCCGCTAACGCTCAAAGCTGCTGAGGAAGAAATCTCCCTTGAGCATCTTTGCGTCGACACCTGGTGTGGGCTTGAGTTCGCCCGCGCCGAAGTCTATGGATACGTTGTACGAGCCAACGCTGACAAGCCCGCCTTCGGAGTCAACGGCAACGGCCTTGCCCATATCACGGCTGGTGTTGCCATAGCTCTTAGCCCAAAGTACCGAACCTGAGGGGGAGAGCTTGAGCACGAATACATCTTCTTTGCCCTTCGAGTTGAGCTTGGTGTCTCCAAAGTCAACATCGTACCAAAACCAGCCCGTCACGTAGGCATTGCCGTGTGCGTCGGTTGCGATGCTATTGCCCCAATCCTTGTCTTTGCCGCCAAAACTCTGGCTCCAGACATGCTGGCCATTGGTATCGAACTTTGCCACGTACATATCTGAGCGCCCTCTTGCTTTGAGATCCTCACCTCCAAAATTGACCGAGCCCTCGAAAGAGCCGGTCATGAGGATGTTGTCTGCTGGGTCGATATCGAGACGAATGCCAAAGTCGTCGTAGATGCTGCCAAGTGACTTCGACCAGAGGTGCTCGCCTTCTGAAGTGAATTTCACCAAGGCAATATCCCGGTTGCCGTTGGTGGTGAGGTCTTCTCCGCCGAATCCAACCATTAGAGAAATTTCCGCTAGCAAGATGACGTTGCCCGCTGAGTCAATGCCAAGGTGACGGCCGAAGTCTTGTCCCATTGAGCCGAAGGTCTTGGTCCAGAGGAATTCACCAGCGGGCGATAGCTTGGTTAGGAATATGTCTGAGTCTCCGGATGACGTAACTTCTAGCTCGCCAAACTTCACCTTGGAGCGGAAGATTCCTGTTATGTAGCTATTGCCTGCTTCGTCGATGGATACAGCGTCGGCTGCCTCGATGTTCTTGGCGCCGATGCGCTTGGCCCAGAGTCTGTGACCGTCCGCTGCGATCTTCGTGATGAACATGTCATCGGCGCCTGCGCTTGTGAGTGTGCCATTGCCGATCGCCAACTCTCCGGAGAACGATCCCACTACGATGGTGCTTCCATCGGCTCCGACGGCCAGGGCTTCGGCGGAGTTGGTGCCAGCCCCACCGAGAGCGAGAGACCAGGCCACACTTCCATCGGCCTTGTTGAGCTTGGCTAGGTAGGCACTAATGTCCTCGGTTGTGTAATCCTTGCCAAAGATGCCATCGCCCTTGAAGTAGCCGGCCACCAAGTAGTCTCCATTGGCATCGATAGCCAGTGCCCGAGCAGCATCGGTATCCGTGCTGCCGTGGCTCACGGCGAAGCGGAGGGCGCCGCCGTGCTCTCCCTCGTCTGCGGGTAGATCTGCTACCGGCAGTGCCTTGGCAGGTGCTGCCAGTTTCGCACTTTCGATGGGAGCTTTGTCGGTGCTCGGTTTTGCGGTCTCCGTTGGGGCCTTTTGCCCCGACGTGCTCTTCTCTGCAGGTTCCGCGTCCTTACCGCAGCCGAGGCCGAGGAGTGGAAGGGCGAGCAGGGCACACAGAGTACGAGAGTTTCGGAGCATGATGCCTTTACCTTGTCACACGGCCAACAGTCGCGCAAAGCACTCTGAGATTCTGGCCCCAAGCTAGGCCGGGCCATCCATCAAATCGGGGGCGGAGGAGGATTCCGCCCGATATGACCCGGGCTACGGGAGTATGGTAAAGACCTCGCGCGATGACGCCACAAACCGCTACAGAGCCCCGCGCGGAACGCGCCCCTGGGTTTTGGAACGACATTCGGACCATTCCAAACCTGATGTCGATCTCGCGCATCCTCATCACGATCGTCTCGGCCGGCCTCTATCTGAGCGGCTACCAAGCAAGCGGTCTCATCATCGGCGCGATTGCTGGGCTCACTGACATTCTCGATGGATGGCTCGCGCGGAAGCTCAATCAATCTACGGAACTCGGTGCGATTCTTGATCGCTTGAGTGACTTGGTCTTGGAGACCGTCGCGCTAACCTGTGCGCTCTACTACAACCTATTGCCCCCGTCGTTTCTCATCATCTACCTGGTGCGCGAGTGGATCGTAATCTCCGCACGACAGTACGTGGCAGAGCGCGGCCATTCCATTCCCTCTTCCTTCTTGGGCAAACGCAAGACCAACCTCGTGCTCGGCTCATTCATCGGCATTTTTGCCTCACACGCCGGGCTCGTCTCTGGTGATGCCGGCGAGATTGTCTACAAGGTCGGCTACACGTGCATGGTCGGTGGCTTGGTTGCTTCTTATCTCTCCGGTGTCATCTATCTGCGAAGTTTCATTGAGATCTACGACCGCGACACCAACGCGTAGCGGAGCATTCCCTACTTAACCGGTGATGCTTTCAGTGCTGCCTTGCCGTCTTTCTCGTAGACCTGGAACTTCACCGACTTGCAATCATGCTTGGCGATGAGGGTGTCCTCGTTCTTGCGGAGCTTCTTTGCGAATCTCTCAAAGCTGAGGTTCTCGGTCGGCTCGCCACAGATTTTCTTGAGGGCAATGAACTCCCCGTAGACTTGTTCAAAGTAGTTCGCTGGCTGCGCTCCATCGTCTGCCACGGTAGGAGCGTCATCACCCAGGATATCGGCATCGATAGCGTCAGGGATCTTGTGAGTATCCGTCGGCTTCTGTAGCTCGATGTCAGCGATTCCACCCGCGGTCTTCGGGCGCACGGGAACGGGGGGCGGAGTCTTTTCTGGTGGTGGTGGTGGCGTGCCAACGGGCTTCTTCTTCTGTGCTTGCGCAAGACCTGGCATCGCCGGAGCGGGGGTCGTCGGCTCCATTGAAGGCAAACCAAGACCACCCGATGGAGGGGCGGCGGCTCCACCAAACTTGAACTCCGAAGGCGGCGGAGTTGCGGCTGCGCCAGAGCTGCCGCCGGGACCGATTGGAGGTAGGGCACTCGCGCCTGCGTCCACAGCACCGGCTGCACGGGGAACTGCGCCATCTGGGGCTGGGCCGAGAAGCTGATCGAGGTCTTTCTTCGCGGCCTTGGCATCGCGATGCATCTTGTCGATAGCGATGTTGACGGAACGGGCGATGGAACCGTACTTTGCGCGGTGAGTCATCTCGTCGAAGCGCTCTGCTTCTCCCTGTGCAAGGGCAACCGCGTTCTTGTTGAGCTTCTTTAGAGGCCCATCAACTTCGCGGAGCGTGAGCCCTAGGCCGACGACCATCATGATGATGAAGACGCCAATCACTTTGATCCAAGGAAACCGGTCGAATCCCAGATCGTCCTTCTTGGCGGACTTGAGCATGCCCATGAAGTCGAGCGGTTTTGCCCGCTCGATGAATACGCTGTAGAAGGCTTGTTGCTCGCCCGCCTCACCTGGTAAGGCAGCGTTGACGACGGCGTAGCGCTTGCCACCTGCTTTGACGTGCAGGAGGGTGCCCGAACTGCAGCCTTGGCCCTCGTCGAGGTCCGCAAGCTCCTTGGAGCCGGCGACCACGTCTTTGTGGATTTGGATAGGCTCGCTGGCAGCAACGGCTTCGCCGCTCACGTAGAAGTTGATGTTGGCGCTGATGTTCTCGCTAAGCGAGAGGGCGAACTCCTGGTCCATTGCTTGCCCTAGAACAACCGCGCCAGCCCATTCTAAGCTCTGAGTGAGAACCGGGGCGGCGGCAACTCTGTAGAGGCCGTCGTCCATCATCCAAAGATCGTCGCGGACGTAGCCGTCGAGTGCATCTTGCACGGCATAGTAGCCACGCACTGAATCGCCATACGTCGTGTCGTCGAGATTCGAACGTGCGACAACTCTACCGCGTCTATCAAGTAGCCAGACTAAGCTCGGCTTTGTGCCAGAGACGCTCTCGAGCAGAGTGGTTAGCTCTTTGCGGCCAGTGGCGTTCGCCTGCCCCGAGATTATTTC
Organism: Myxococcales bacterium; assembly: GCA_024222395.1. Classification (GTDB taxonomy): domain Bacteria; phylum Myxococcota_A; class Polyangia; order Haliangiales; family Haliangiaceae; genus NORP324. Next base: position 7,078 of record JAAEPE010000565.1, on the reverse strand, counting down.
GTCTTTGGAGGCTTCGAAGAGGGTGCGCGAGAGCTTCAGTTGCCGGACTGCTTGAGCGAATTCGGAGGTGAGCTGAATACGCGCTCGTGCGTTGTCGCGAAGAAGGACGCCTGTGACGAGGCAGGCCGTACGCACGCGATCGTCTTCTTGCACTTTGGCCGCGCGCTCGGCGGGCCTGGGCATGATGAGTGCAATCGTGATCGCGACGCCTGCCACGATGGTGATGAGAAAGAACCAAATCTTGGAAAGGAACATGCTGTGTCCAGCCCTACTGGGCTTCTCCTGGTGCGGCGAGTTTGGCGGGCAGGGCGACTTCTATTGCCTTGGGGTCCCGCTTGCCTGCGATGGTGACAGACGTATCCGGAATGTTAGTGACCCATCCGTCCTGGTACCAGAGCTTCACCTTCCAGCTTCCTGCGGGAACGCCCTTAATGGTGAACGTGCCATCGTGGCCAAGGGTGGAGAAGTAGCCGTGCTGAAATGCAACAATATGAGCTAAGAAATGTACTGAGTCTTTGTCTCGAATGTCGACGGGAACGTGAGCCTTGGTAATGGCTTCGGTTACGCGCACGCCTTTGGGATTGATGGGATCAACGGGCATGACATCGGGATTGCTCTTCGAGTAGAGGCGTGGCGTTCCACGACCCATGTTCTTGATCTCAACTTTTCCGCCGACGATTACTGGGAGAATTTCTGAATCGAAATTCTCGCCGACAATGCTATAGCGTGAAGACTGTGGCTTCTTGTCCATGTCGTCGACGGGGCCGCCTTCTAGAAAAACCACCATGCTGCGACGAGGATCCAGCCCGTCGGGAGGCCGAAGGGGATTCTTTGCCCTGGGTACAAAACCCTGACCACGCTGGGGCGCCGGCCGTCGCTGTGCGCGAGGCGGCAGTTTGACGGTGCCTGTGACGACGCGACCATTGGGCGCGCTTTCTACAGAGTCTGGCGCGATAGTGAGCACAAGGGCCAGCGCGAGAGCACCAGCGGACAGATGTCGAATCAAGAGCATTCCCTTTCACCTCTCCTGGCGGGGGCCGCTTTGGCCGGGACCAGCACAAGAGGTGGTGTAACCTACTGAAAGATAGGTAATTTTCACCTCCCCCGTAGTGCGAGTCAACGTTTTCACACAACTACTTGCCACAAGATCCGATACCAGCGGCGATGAATGGCCCGGTTCGAAAAGCGCTCGGCATGGCTTCAGGGATTGGGTTGGCTGCCTGGCTGCCCATCCTCATACATCCACTTCTATACTTCTTGGCCGCAGTCCTGTCCTGGCGGCACCTATCCCACTCTTCTGGTCGAGCACCCGTGATAGCCCTCTTGCTCGGGGCAGGCCTGATGACGTGGAGTCTTTCGACTCAACGGGCCGCGGAGGAGTATCGCGCCCCTCTACTGGACGACCGAGAGGACGAGGAACTCGAGGGCAGCATTGTTGGCCCCACCCACGAAATGCCAGGTCGCGAGCAGGTCTCGTTGCAGACGGCGAGCGAGCGAATCTGGCTCACTATATACGGTGATGAGGCCGTCCCCAGCAAAGTGCTCTCGCCGGGAACGCGCATCGCGGTGAGCGCGAGGCTGAAAACACCGATAGGCCTGAGGGGACTTGGCACAGCGAATCGGCGGTTTCAGGTGATGGCTAGGGGAGCATCGCTCGTCGGCAGCGCTCGACGGAGCGATGTTCGCGTCGTGGCGCAGGAGCTCTCGCTCTGGCGTCCCGCTATGCACTTGCACCAGTGGGCCGTCTCCGTCGTCCAGGCACAAGGTGGCAGCACAGACGGGCGGGCAATCGTCGCCGCGCTCTCGACTGGTGAGCGCGGGCTCATGTCCGACTCTTTGCTCTCTGCCGTTCGCGCTTCGGGGTTGGCACATCTCTTGGCTGTCAGCGGCATGCACATGGCGGCAGTCGTGGCCTTGGTGTTCTTTCTCGTTATTAGGCTTTGGTGCCTCTCGCCCTATCGGCAGGTCTTGGAACCCGCGGCCGTCGCTGCAGGCGTCGCGCTTCTGGCAGCTTTCTCGTTCACGCTTCTAACCGGCGCCCGTCCTTCGACCTGTCGTGCCCTGATCGTGGCAACCCTCGTGCTCGTAGGTGTCATGGTGGATCGGCGGATGACGCTACTATCAGCGCTTGCATGGGCTGCGATAGCACTGCTTCTTTGGCGTCCTGTCTATCTCTTCGACCCAGGGTTTCAGATGTCCTTTGCAGCGACCGTTGCCCTGGCTATCGCCTTCTCGCGAGAGTCGGACGCTCTAGAATTTACCGTTCCCAGCCGGGGGCGGCGTCTTCTGCGCGCTCTATGGAGCATTCTCCGAGCTTCATCTTGGGCGAGCTTCGCAACCCTCCCCATTGCGCTTCATCACTTTGGTGAAGTGAGCGGCATTGCTGTGCTGTCCAATATTGTGGCCGTACCGCTCGTCACGATAGTCCTCCTGCCCTCGGCCCTTCTCGGTATTTCACTTAGTGCCCTGTCGCCTGCACTGGGCAGCGTCGTACTCGTACCCTGCGTGGCTGGGGCTGAGTGGCTCGCACGGCTCTGCTACAGACTCGAGGGCCTGTTTCCGATGCAGTTGAGAGCTCCTCTTGGAGTCTGGGAGTTATTCCTTTGGGGGGGAACCGTCGTCCTGCTTCTTTGGAATCGCCTCCCGCCAGCACGCAGGTGGCCTCTGCGACGTCGCACGCAATGGTTGGCGCTAGCGCTCTGTATGGCTTTGGGCACTTGGTTGCGGGGGCAGGGCGGCCAAGCTCCTGAGCATCTGCGAATTACCTTCGTTGAGATTGGACAGGGAGATGCGGCAATCATCGAGTTGCCCGGCGGAGAAGTTTGGCTTGTCGACGGAGGTGGCTTGCCCTTCGTCGCGCCGACGGCCCACGGAGATAGGCAGTGGTTGGCGGAGACGCCGGCTCGGAGGGCTCTCTTGCCCTACTTGAGACATCGCAAGATTCGCGGCATAGATCTGGCCATCGTTTCCCATCCCCATCCAGATCACTACGTTGGCCTCCAAGCGGTTGCTCGCGAGATGCCCATTCGCGAGCTGTGGTCGGTGCACGAAGTCAGCGAGCGCCCTGGGCCCTACGAGAAGTGGCTAGCAGAGCTGAAAGCGAGCGGCACTCGTATTCGTGCTCCCCGTGTGGGGGTGGCGCGGATGGTCGGGGGCACTTCCTTGGAGGTCATGTGGCCTCTCTACTCTGCACAGCTCCCACCTTCGGATTCACGAGCGGCCCAAGGAGATCCGGTTCTGACCGTAAACGATAATTCCCTGGTGGTGCGACTATCGTCTGCTGGACGAAATGTGCTCTTTGCAGGCGATATCGAAGAAGAAGCCGAGGAGCTGCTACTGGAGCAATACGGGACACTGCTGCGTGCCGACGTCTTGAAGGTGCCACATCATGGCTCGCGAACTTCATCGACGGAGGCCTTTGCGCGGGCGACGAAGCCTCGGGTGGCCGTGATCTCCTGCGGCCGAGCAAATCGGTTTGAGTTTCCGGACTCCGAAGTGGTTAGACGTTGGGAGAAGCATGCGGGACAGCTCTTACGCACCGACTTGGTAGGCAGCATCACTGTGGAAATCGAAGATTCTGGTCGGATGCACGTCAGTGCTGTCGATGGCTTCTAACGAGGGGCTCACGGCCTTGTTAGTGCTCTTTGGCCTATGATGTAGTTGCACCTCATGCTTCGACGGTTCGTGCAGTTCTGCGTTCCCAGCCTGCTGGGTACTTGCGCGGCCGGTCTATTGGCATCGCTCGCCGAGACTGCGGTGCACACGCGGCGACCCATGGAGACTCTCGCGGGAGCGGGATTTCTCTTGCTCTTTGCCGTTCCTCTGGGGGCACTTCTGAGCATCGTTGGTCGCGGCCTATTTCGCCTTTGGAACTTCTCTGAACTCTTGCGAACGATTACCGATGAGAGGGGGGCAAGTCCACGTTTCTGTGCATGGTTGCTATTTGTGCTCATTGCCACCAGTGTGCTCTGGGGAGGCATGTTTCAGGGCATGCGCATGCTCTTTGCCGCCACCCGAGTCAAGTCTCTCGTGGCGCTTGGTGCGGTCTTGGTGGTCGGCGCAATCGTACTCGTGTTGGCCGGAGTCTCGCGGCCCGCAGTCAGTTGCCTTGAGCACTGGCTCATCGGAGTTGAGGCGCGACGCACTGCCAAGAGCAAATCGGCAATCGCGAAACCCCTCTATGTGGTGTTGGTGGCCCTTGCGGGGACGTTCGTCACTCTTTCGGTATCATGGTGGATCTTCATTTTGCCGAGCATCCGCCATCTAGAATTTGGCTTCGCAAGCTACCTCCTGCTCTTCGCCGTGGGTGTTGCAGTCTTTCCACTTCTGTGGCGGTACCTCACGGCGCGTAGGCTGGCGTGCGTGGCAGTAGCGGGCATCGTCGTAGCGACGACGATTCTCTGTATCTTGAGCTCTCAGTGGACACGCTATCAGCGCCCCTACGGCATGTTGGAACTCTGGGGTGAAACGAAGCTTGCGGGTTGGGCCATCGACACACTGTATGACGTGCAGAGCCTGCGGGACGATCTTCAACTCGACGGCATCAAACCCACGGCGATTTCGGATGACGAACATCCCAATGTTGTTGTCATCACCATCTCTTCTGTTCGTGCCGACCGCGTGCCGGTTTACGGCGGGCCAGCGAAGATGCCTCGACTACAAGCTCTCAGTAGCAAGAGCGCCGTTTTTGAGCGCGCCTATTCGTCGGGCAATGTAGCGCGCCGCTCTCTGCCGAGCATAGCCACGGGGCTTTCTCCTCGAAGAGTGCGAGGACGAGTTGTCGGCGGAGCCCTTCGCCTGGATCTCCGTCACGTCCTGCTGGCGGAGCGGTTTCGAGCAGGGGGCTATGATACCGCCGGGTTTTTCTGCTGCCAGGGGCACTTTGGCCGCGACGGTAAAATGGGACTTATTCGAGGAATCGAACATCTGGAAGTCGAAGAGCGCGCGTCGAATCTAGCTAAGAAGACTGCTGAGTGGCTGGAGCAGAGACGAAGGGGCGGCAAACCCCTTTTCTTGTGGACTCACTATGTCGAACCTGAGAATTGGGCAAGGAATCACATACCCGACACAACGAGAGGCAAGAAGGACACGCGTTACAACTTGAGTCTGGCTGATGCAGATGCTGCTCTCGACATACTCCTGGAATCCGTCATCAATACGTTGGGGGAGAAGACGATTATTGTGGTGACCTCCGACCACGGGGAAGGACTAGGCGACCACGGCATCAAGCACCACGGGGCCAGCCTCTACAACAGCGAGATTCGAGTTCCTATGCTCATTGCGGGCCCCGGCATTTCCGCCGGGCGCAAGCAGCAGGTGGTGGGGCTGGCCGATCTCGCCCCGACCCTCATGGAGCTTGCGGGCTTCGAAGCACCTGGGATGCCGCATATGGACGGCCAATCGGTGGCACCGGTTCTTCGGGGGGAAGCTGACGATGTGCTAGGCGTCGGCGAGGCGTATTCGCAAATGATCTCTGATCGCTCGGTGCACCAAAGTCAGGCTGCTGTTATTTCAGGGCGATTCAAGCTCATTTCGCGAGAGGGAGGGAGATACGAACTCTTCGACATGAGCCGCGATCCGCGAGAAGCCAAGGACATCAAGGAGAAAGCCCCCAAACTCTTTGAATCCATGAAGGCGCGTCTTAAACGTCGCGAGGCGTTGGATCAGGTGCCACCTTTTTAGTGGGGCCACTGGTTTAGGGAGGGGCACGATTCGTAGTAGCCTGGGGCCGCAAGCCACGGCGGCATGCTTGGCTCTGTAATCGCTTCAAACACGTCTTCCCAACCTTCAAACAGGACAAAAAATATGCAGTTTCTTTCTACCGATTGGTTTGCCAAAGTTGCCGAGCTTCGCGCCGCAGCACAACCTCTTGAGCTTCCAGCTCAGCTCGCCGACTCCGTCATCAACGTGACTCTCACAGACATGGACGATGGCAAGCAGATTCACATTGCGGCTGGCGAATTCGTCGATGGCCACAATGAGGGCGCTACCGTGACTCTTGGTCTCACCTCTGCGCTTGCACGCAAGCTCTTCCTTGAGATGGACATGCAGGCTGGCATGCAGGCGTTCTTCGCTGGCGAGATCAAGCTTGAAGGCGATGCAACCAAGCTCATGGAGCTTCAAAGCTACACACCGGACGACAAACAAAAAGCGTTGATGGATCAGATCATCGCGCTCACTGAGTAGCGAGAGCGTTTGGCCCCAGATGTGCGGAGCAACAGAAGGACTCGATGATCCCGTGGGAGAAACTGGCCAAGGGCAAGGCGCCCGATGGCCAAGTCCTTGAGTTGCGCCGACGTGGCCATGAGTATTTGATTTACGCTGGCGGCTACGACTTGATGTCGAGTGAGGATGATACTTCCTCTCTTGCATTGAGCGAGTACGGATGCGCACATCTAGGGGGCATCAAGAAGGCGCGAGTCCTCGTTGGTGGCTTGGGGATGGGATACACGCTCAGAGCGGCGCTCGACCAAGTTAGCGAGTCTTCGACGGTCGAGGTCGCGGAACTGGTTTCCTCGGTCGTTGAGTGGAACCGAGAGTGGTTGGGCGAACTTGCGGGCTGCCCGCTTAATGATTCTCGTACTCGACTCTTGCTCGAGGACGTTCGGAAACCGATTCGCGTTGCGAAGAATTCCTACGATGCCATTCTCCTCGACGTGGACAATGGTCCAGATGCGCTCGCGCACAAGCAGAACGACGGCTTGTATGGCAAGCGCGGAATCGACTCGGCCTACGACGCTCTGAAGACGGGCGGAGTCTTCGGGGTTTGGTCCTTCGATGATGATCCGGGATTCACTCGCCGCCTTGAGAAGCGCGGCTTTGCGGTTCAGACGCATCGGGTATCGGCGTCCAAGAAGGGGCGAGGCCGGTACCATCAAATCTGGGCGGCCCGAAAGGGTCGCTAGGACAAGCGCAGGTCGCCGCCCCATTAGTGGTTCGCTTCGCCTACGCGGCTTCGATCAGAGCCGTACAGACGTTGAAGCAGTAGTCGCCGACCTTTTCCATGTTGGTCATCATGTCGAGGAAGATGAGCCCCTCGCGCACGTTAACGTCACCATCCTGCATGCGTCTCGCGTGG
>JAAEPE010000564.1 GCA_024222395.1 Myxococcales bacterium | reverse complement strand
CGCTCTATTTCATGCCGGTCAGACGGGTGGACGGGGAAGGGTAGGAAGAAGAGGTGGAGGAGGAGGAGAAAGAGGTGGGAAACAAATTTCGCGAGCGCAGGCTGCGCGGTGGGACCAACGTCTTGTGGAAGTCAAGGCCTGGGTGGTTCGACATCGCTGCTATCCGGGTCAGAGCAATACCTCTGCGGAGACTTCTATGTACTACTGGCTGTATCACAATCTGCCCTGGACGAAGAAGGGAAGCTATACCCCTGACCGCTGGAAGAAGCTGAACGATGCATTTGGGGAGGGGTGGGAGGCTGACTTCGGTAAGAAAGCTCGCGAAAGTCAACTGGAAACGAATGGAACCTCTAACGACGAACCTCGCTCTAGAATTGTACAAGGAGAGGATCCGGACAGGGTACGTGTGTTGGTTGTTGGTTGTTGATTGCTGGTTGCTGGTTGCTGGTTGTTGGATTGGTCGAGGGGCGGAGATGCGAGGTGGGGGTTGCGATGCCCGCGAGTGAACGGATAGGGGAGCAATGCTGCCTCGGCCGTCGCTTGGCCACGACCTGCGCGCAACGTGCCCCGTCGCTCACGTTGGCGCGCTCTTGTCCGTGTTGCAGTTCTATTGTCCGCATCCTGGTTGTAGCCGGTCGT
>JAAEPE010000563.1 GCA_024222395.1 Myxococcales bacterium | reverse complement strand
CGGTCTCATGACGATCATGAGGCGTATGGCAAAACGCCAAGAGCCAAGGACCTAGTGATCCTCGGCTCTTGAAGTGCCCGGGGACAGAATCGAACTGCCGACACGAGGATTTTCAGTCCTAGTACCAGAGGAGCCAAGCAAGCGGATTTCCTTGACTAAGCCTCGGACGAAGCCTCGAAAGGGATAGAAAGGGGATAACTCTCAGCCTGCAGCGACTGGATAGTCCCTGCGATTGCATCTGTGTTTTAAACTTCAAGTTGCTGCTCTTAATAAGGTGGGCACTTCTATCAGGCCCCGCCTCCGATGTGGCTTCAACCTTCACCTTCGGACGAATTCTCGTTCTCACTTCCTCATAAATGGGAATCTTTACGCCTTCTCGGACCTCGAGAGTCACGGCGAGAGCGTAGGGCACCTGCTCCTCCAGAGCGCCGGCATCAGGTCTACAGTTCACGTCGATCAGGATGGCATCACCTTCAACAAAGACCGCCGCCTTCTCGCCGTCATAAACCTCGTGCTGGACGGTCCCGCGCCTCATGGCCCGATGTTCTGCCCCATTCCTCTCGACCTTCAAAGGCTCCACTGCAGCGTCGAACCAAAGGTGTGCTCGACGCCATGCCTGATGGGCCGAGTTGATCGGCGTGAACCATGCCAGCGTAATGGAAAGTCGCTTCCATTCGCGCTCGCCACCAAGACTCGGGGGCAGCGGGAATCTGTGACGGCGCTTCTCCTCCGCGGCAATCCTCCCTGCCCCGAGAGCTGTTGCTCGGTTTGAATCACATTCGACCCCCCTGCCAGCTTCGAGGTGACCATACCCAAGAAAACGGGCCCCGACTTCGCGGAAATTCCTGCTGTTGCCTTCGTCCCTTAGGGCGGCAGCAAGGGCATCGTATGGTTCGGACCAAACCGATGAATGTACAAGCAGAGCCTTTAGCCACAGTGCTCTCGGAATCAGGTCGATTGTGTCTGAATCTTGCTGCCGCAGGTCCGAGAGCACATCGTAGAACTTCGTAGCCCAGTGGCTCGCGAACGCACAGGCAACGCTTGTTCCTCTCGCAAAACTGACACCCCGCAGGTTGCCCTGTTGCGGTGATGGCGATGCCACCTGAACGCCGGGAGCGAGACTCTGACGATAGGGAGTCAACGCAGCTTGGCCGTCCTCACCCTTGATGAGTTCAACCGGGCACCGCCCACCAGGAGCCAATAGGTCTGGCTTGATTCCACGCTTGTAACCGAGTCCGACCGCAGATATCGGGCTTGGCAAGCTACACGCTCCATAGGGATCAAGGTGACCAACCGGCGCCTCCGCGTCCGAAGCATCAGTGTGGGCAGCCCCCACGGAGAGGCAATTCATGCTCTCTGCTGGAGAATAGAGCTTCCGCAAGTGCTGGAGACTGGCCACAGCCTGTAGCAGTTCGTTCGCTTGATCGGCTGCGGAGAAGACAGGTCTCCGTTGACGATAACCGACGCCATCGCAGTCCCGTGACGTCGCTTAGCAGCAACATAGTCCTCCTCAAAGCCGTCGCAATCGTCTACCACTAGGTGCTTGGATAGAGCCCCGTGGTTCTGTAGAGGCAAGCCATCAAGAAGCGCCGACACAGGCTCTGCCTCCGATATCGTGGCCTCAGGAATCTCTGCGTCCTGGACTTCGAGTTCCCCGACGTGGGCCGCGAACTGCCCAACTGGACGCACAAACTGCACGTCCTCTGACAGGAGTAGCTTGATCTCACCGGCGATCGACGGGTCCTCCAAGACTCGCTCGATACTGGCACGAGGTAGTTTCACTACAAGTGCGTGGTAATGGATCTCATCAATTGAACATCTGCCATGAACCGTGCCCTTGAGCTCAGTAACGAAGCGCTCAACACGCTCCAATGCCGAACGCAGCCGATCCGGTGCCTGTCGATGCCACACCTCGATTTCGCATCGCACCTCTCCGCCAAACTCGAGATCTTGGCGCCATGCTTCCAAGACCCCAGTTTCCAATACACGGTCCTTCACACCCCACAGTCGAACATCTCTTAGTCGATCGAAAACCTCTCGCCATTTTCCGTAGTGGTGTGGGAGCTTTTTCTCGTCCCTCCAGTCAGCCCAGAGTTTGAGAATTTCTCCCATGGCCCTTTTATTTGAAAAGACCATGAACAGTCGCCCGGACAGGCGCTTGTCGGTTCTCTCACCCTTCGAGTTGAGTGCATAGAAATCGTCGTCGGACTCAAAGTTTTGCTCGACAAGTTCACCGAGCCACTCCAACCCTTCGACCCTCTGCACCGCTTTCGCGAAATCATCGGCCGCGCCCACGATTTCCAGGACGATTACAGCCTCTGGTTCGGCCCCCATGGCCGAGACCTGCAACTGGACAGCCCGGTCCTGCAGTTGTTTTTGAAGCGCGGCGAGCTTGTCTTCGAGGCGAGTCCGCTGTCGTCCCTTTCCTGGTAGCTGGAGTTTGGGAGGACGGCCACTCCCCGGCGAGCGCTTACCGCGGTCTTCTGAGGCAGGGAGAACTAGCAGCGGATAATCAGCCATTGCTTCCGGCTTCGCCGGCCGCAGTACTTCTCATGCGCCACTGAGCGAGTCTTTCCTTCGTGATGCTCTTGAGGTCTGCGCCGGGTAGCTGAAGAACATAGCGACGAAGAATGTCGGTTGAGAACTCTTCTAGTTCAGCAAAGCTAAGCCCATAGAGGTGCTTCGCCAAAGTCGATGGTGCATAGCCAAGCTTGAAATCATGACGCTGCTCGAATTGAGAAAACCAGTTCGCAACCGCTTTCTGATTTGGGGGAGGCAGGTCCATTCGGAGTTGGAAGCGGCGCCATACGGCTCTATCGAGAAGTTCCGGATGGTTCGTTGCCGTAACGACCACCACTGTACTGGGCAACGCATCGATCTGAAGAAGGATTGAACTAACAACGCGCTTGATCTCACCCGTCTCGTGGGTGTCGCCACGCTCTTTCCCAACTACGTCGAACTCATCAAAGAAGAGAACGCATCGTCTAGTCCGCACGAAATCAAAGAGCTGTGCCAACCTCAAAGCGGTTTCCCCGAGGTAGCTGGCGATTAACCCTTCGTACTTCACCACAAATAGCGGAGCTGCCAGCTCTGTCGCTAGTGCCTCGCAAAAGCTCGTCTTGCCGTTACCTGGACTCCCAACGAGAAGAACCCGGTGACGTGGTTCCAGTCCATGCGAGCGCAATAGATCGCTGCGTTGATGCTCTTCCACAAGCTCACTGGCAGCGCCCCGTACCTCTGTCGGTAAAACGAGGTCGGTCATACGTCGCTGAGTTACTCTCTCGTCCACCAGGAGCTCAACCTGCCGTGCAGAGGTCAGCGGAACAACAGAGGCCTGTTGCTCTTTGGCCGCAAGATGACACGCGAGCTTGTCCGCCAACACATGGTGCTTCTTTGCCCGCTCTTCCACGACAAGTGCCTCAAGCGCCCGCCGAAACAGTGGTTGGTTGCCGGTAGCTCCGGCGCGAACAATGTCTATGAGAAGGTCACTACGTGCCACGGCTGATCCAAGTGTAGCGGATCTAGCCTCCGCTACCTAAAGTTTAACAATGGATGGGACGTTGCTCGACGCCCACCTGCGCCGGCCAGGCCACCGCATCGGCGCCGAGATGGAAACTCTGAATGGAGACGCCAGGGAGGAGCGCTGCCATGAGCGTTACCGCATCCTCTCCTTCGACTTCTTGGCCGTTTCCGATAACTCCGCCAGCACAACAGCCAAAGATGAGGCTAGGACCATGGACGAGCCCTCAGCTGTCGACTTCGAGCCCTGGAAAGGGAAAGATAAAGGGCTCTCACGGTTGTGAGGGATTCTAGAAGCTCCCCAACGGCACCTGTAGTGGGAGAATTCGGAGCGGCTTCGTCATCGACCTCAGCGAGGAGGCTAGGCCCATGTAAGTGCTGGATCTTTCTAGGTGATCGCATTT
>JAAEPE010000562.1 GCA_024222395.1 Myxococcales bacterium | reverse complement strand
ACCGGGTACCGGCTGAGCGTGAGTGAAGTCGGTCGGATCTTGCGATTCGAAAAGATCAGACCACATCGCATTCGGCAATGGCTCAAGAGCTCGGATCAGAATTTCCTGCCAAAGGCGAAACGGATCTGCAACTTGTACATTCGCCCACCGAAGAATGCTGTCGTTGTGTGCGTTGACGAAGTCAAGACAGGCAGTATTTTCGGGCGAGTCGTAAGAAGCCGAACAGGCGATGTATTTGTGTCATTTATGGATGCTCTCGCACGGCGATATCCCAAGAAAGGGGTCTACGTTGTCTGGGACAACCTCAATACCCCCTACAATGGCAAAGACAAGCGATGGAAGAAGCTCAACAAGCGTCACGGCGGCTGCTCTCGATTCGTCTACGCGCCGATCCATGCCTCGTGGACGAACCAGGTCGAGATTTGGTTTTCAATACTTGAGCGACGAATCCTCAAACGATCCTCCGGTACCATGTTCAAAAACAAAGCTGAACACTACGACGCGGAGCACGTTGAAGAACTGCTCCATCAACACGGCGCGACGCATCTTCGTGCTCGCAAGTATGGCTCGGCCGTGCTCGTCGACTCTGGCCCCGAAGTCGAGCCAAGCAAGCACTTCCGCGTGAGTCGAGACACCGTGCACCTTTGGTGCCTCGACATGGCAGATCATCACGGGTGATGGGAGCCGACTCGTTTTCGAGAGAATCTCGATGAGTTGGTTCAAGTCGTCATCGACAATTTTTCGTGGGCCCCCTACTCCGGTCGACCAATAACCCGGAACGGACTTCCGAGCTCGAGTACTAGTGAGGATTTCGCGTGCGCTCTCCCATGATCGTCCATGCGATGCACAACGGCATTGAGCGATGGGTTGTGAGCATCGATGCGGGTGATGGCCTCCTCTACTAGTTCGCTCGATGTAACCTCTCCCCTGGCGACAAGATCGGCGAGTCCCAGTGCGTCATAGTTCTCATATTCCTTGAAGGGCATCTCTTAGTCCTTGCAACGAACAACTAGTTCTTTGACGCTGGTTTGCACTTCACAGTTCGGGCGCTCACCGCGAAAGAAGAGACGAAGATGAAGACCACCGAGGCGCTCTCGTACCCAAACTAGACGCACTGCATCGCTATCAGGCTTCAAGCTCTGCGAGTAGCCCTTTACCGGTTGGGCATTGGGGAGATTCACTGCGAATGCTGCGGGGTCCTTCATGACGTAGTGACTTTCTTGCTCGACGGACCCCTCTATGGGAATGCGCACAAGGAGAGATTCAGAAGTTTCCCTAATCACCACTCCACCGAGAACCTGTCTCTTTACCTGAGACTTCGCAGCCCGAGGTTTTGGAGGGCTCGGTGCGACTTCGGCCCCCCCCACAGCCAGCGAGTGCACCGCTGTTGTTTCCTCCGGGTCGGCGAGAGCCGCTGCTCGAATTCTGGCCACCGTCTCATCGCGCTCGGACGAGGCCACAGTTTCGCCCTCCACCAGTGCAAGTACCCTATGACGCATCCCATCGCGAACCTCCTCTGCCGCGCGCACAGCCTTGGTGTCCGATGAATCATCGGATTGAAAGAGGCCAAAGACCGCCATACCTACCGCCAGGGCAGCAACCATGCCCACGGCAGCGGCGAGCAACCAGGATCTTGGTTCACGATTCGGAATCTGAATCTGGTCGGTGTCATCCACAACAATTTCGATGCACACTGCATCATCGCCCTGCGTGAACGCTGGCTCGTCAATTGGATCGTATCGGGGCACAGGGGCCACCATTGGCAATTCGATTGCTTGGTCCAAACTTGGCAGTGTTTCGAGCTCTTCCATGCCCTCGCCGATTCGCTCATCTAGGGCAACCTGGAGGGCCCTATCGATGATCGTCTTCGACGTATCTGCGCACTCGAGCTCGAGTAGCTCGTAGACTGCAGCGGACTGCTCTCCGCTTGGAATCTCGTGAGCCTCGCCTAATACTCCATCGAGCTCGGCTTCTTGCTCGTCGCTTAGATCGATGAACTCGATGCCGACGCCGGTATCTCCGTTCTGCCACGAGACGCGCCCACGTACCTGAATGGCCGAAAGACCACCTGCCGTCGCGAGATTGCAGACGAGTTCCGCGCCGATCGCTGGGATTTCTTCTAAGTCGACGAACATGCCTCCGCGGCTCAGGTTCGAAGAGACCATACTCAGAACTCTTTGGTCTCCTAGCAACACGCCTCCAATGGGCGATTGATACGAGATTCTCTTGCTACGTCGTTCCTCGGGAGTCATCATGCCACGCGATCGGAACACGTCCAAGGGCCAAGGTCCAAAAACTCACAGAATGAGGGCAACAACAAGCCCCTTCTTGTATAAGCCGTTATTCGCTACTGAAAGCGTAGGTTGTCTACGAACCAACCAGCTTCGGTACCGGCCATGCTCTCAAGTTCATTCGAGGTTTGCGACGACACCCCGGATGCATAGACAAAGCGCATCTGGAACGTCACCGTGGATAGCGCAAAAGGGATTTCGAACGACTCGTCGAGCCACCCCAAACTCGTGCCGACGTAGCCGTCTTTCTCATGCACGTAGAAACTGTCCTTCTCAATGCAGGCCGATGAGCCAATGTCGGGATTGATCGCGATGGTACCGGGGTAGAGAACCGTAGCCGACTGCCAATTGCTTCCGTCCGCGCTGATTTCGATGAGGCCGCCGTCATACTTCGCCCCCCCCTCGTTGCCACTCCAAAAATGGTAGTTGTGCTTGAAGTGCACAGAGACCTCCCTTGAGGCCGCCGCGCACGCGCTCAAGTCGATTGGAGGCGAAACCAAGTATGCCCGCTGACACTGGATGTAGTTGCCGTCGAGGTTGGTTCCGAAACACTCTTGGCCAGACGGGCAAGTCGTAGAAGCCGTTGCCGCGCCCTGCTCCCAATGGTCAAAAGTCCAATTGACCCCAGAGGCCGCTGCAATGGGCATTGGGCCGTGCACGAAGCCCTGGGCGCTCCCTTCAAAATCGAAGCGCAGGGCTGCCACGGCCTGCTCACAAGCGCTTGGCCCACTAGCATCCGCCCTTTGGCCACCAGCGTCGGGGCCATTTGAGCCGCTATCGGTTCGCGTTGGAAAAGCGTCGGGGGTATCGGAGCCTCCACCCGCCGCTGCGCAGGCTGCGGCGCTTCCGAATAGCGCAACTATGCTGAGCAAGAGGAAAGAGCGAGTGACCGTGAAGAGCATCGTTGCCCAGACAATATCACGACACGCCGCTGCGCCTATTCGCAGCCGTCACACACTGAGAGACAATCTTACTCGCAGCATCTGAGCTTCGCTCATCCGATCCGGGATCCACCATGCCGCAACCGAAGCTACCAACGACAAAGAGCGCCGGTGCCACACCACACCGCACCCAAGTGCCGGATAGGTTGAGGCGGGCGCTCTCTGGTCAATCCCTAGTATTCCCCCTAGGTAATACTAGTAATTGTAGTTCTTGAGTAGTCGCATGACGGAGCCGTCGCCTTCGTTAATCCAGTAGATGAACTCGTCGGTCACAACAAGTTCTCCAGGCTCATCCTGTTGCTCAGCCATGACTTCGACGGCTCCGCCGGCCTTGAGAATCCGCTTGACAGCGCCATCGCCCTGAGTGCTGAAGTAGAGGTAGAAGCGATCTTGCGCGACCGCTATTGGAGAGAATTGCGAGCCAGCGAGAACACTGACGACTCCGCTGGTGTGGCGGTAACGGCGAACTTGGCGATTTGCTGAATCCACCCAGTAGACACCGCTAGCATCTGCGACCAATCCGTTGCCAAAATCCTCATCGCTAGCAATCTTGTCAAACGCGCCCCCCTCTTCGAGTTCGGCTCGGTAGAGAGCACCTTCGGTGGTCGCCATGTACGCAACGCCATTAACAAGGGCGAGAGAGGTGGCTGCATCAGGAGCGCAGCCGAGTATGACTGCTGGCCCGCCCTCCTTGGCACCTTGGAAGAGGCAACCATTCGCGGCAGTCCAGTATGCGTAGTCTTCCGTGAGAGCGATTGCCAGTGGATCCGTCACAGACGCGTGAAGCGGTTCTGCGTCGAGTCCCAGGTGAGGAGCGAAGACAATGTTCTGCTCAGACGAAGCCGCGAAGTAGAGACCAGCGTCGTCGGCAGCGGTGGAGAACGGCAGACTGTTGAGCCCAGTTGCGTGGAAGGTTTCGCCTCCATCTACGTGGAGCCATTTGAGCTTCACCGAGTTCCGAGCGGATTCAACCCAGTAGATTGAGTCGCCAGAGACAATGAGGTTGCTTGGGTTGACTTGGTCTTGTGCGAAGACTGCGGGCTGTGGGGCATCTGCGGTTGCGACATTGGGGTCGACGACGATGGGGGGTGGAGGCGCTCCACCGCCGGGCTCGGCCACCTGGTCTCCGTTGCCAAAGGGATCTTGACCAGGTCTTAGTGGTTCGTTGTCTGCGACGCAGCCAGCGCCAGCCAGAGCGAATCCAGAAGAAAGAAGAGCAATCTTGCTTACTGCTTTTAGGGAGATGTTCATGTGGTCGTCATTTTCCGTGGAGAGATGAAACAGCGTTTCGAGACTTCTGAGGGGATCCTCAAGCGATGACAGAATAGTAACCGGAAACACTTGTCTTGAAAACGTTTTAGAACACAAAAGCTCTATATAATCAGCCATGTAGGCTGCATACCCTCCTCGTGATACAAGCGACTTCCCGCCCCTTCATGCGCGCCTTTGCCCCCTGTTTACCCTCACATGGACACAAGGTAGGTGGCCCTTCCGAAGACGCAAACACTGGCGCCGCCACTACTGGCAGACCGCCCGTCTTGATCCGGCTAGAGAGCCGTGATCTTTAGAGTTTCTTGCGTCGGCGGCGTCTTCCACTGAAGAAGAAGGCCAGCGCAAAAGCAAAAGGAGCCATTGAGCCTAGTGCGCCGCCAGTGCCGCCGGAGACCGAGCAGCTCGCTCCCGCCTCTGCCGTGCACGTATTGCCATCACACTCGGCATTCGCGTAGCCGTCTACCTCGATATCGAGCAGATCTCGGAGTGCTCCAATACACGCATCGAGGTCCCCCTCAACGTCCACATATTGGCCATCGCAGAAGAGAGCGCCCTCTGTGGCCTCGCAGTCGGTCTCACAACCGCCCTGCACATCCGTCGTGCAATCGACAAATCCTGAGCTGCTGCATTCGGTCTGGCACTCCAAGGTCGACTCGGCTGTACAAGAGCCAGAGCAGCTGCTCTCGCACTTGTCCGTGCACGTAGCGTCGACTCCCAGGCCCTCGCAGTCGACATCGCACGTTGCAGAGCAATTGGCCTCACAACTCGCCAAGCACTGAGAGTCGGAGCACTCAGCCTCGCACCCGCCCGAGCAGTCCGCCGTGCAGTAGGCAGAGCAATCAAACGCCGTTGCGTCGACATCACAATCGACCTGGCAACTTGCGTCGCAGCTTCCTGTGCACTCAACTGTAGCTGATCCACTGCACTCGGCACTGCACTCGACCTGGAGGTCCGCCGCACAGGCTACTTCCACGGAGATTGGTGTGCACTTGGTCTCGCATTCCGCTCCGGGCGCCACGACTTCGCAGTCTGCCTCCGCATCCATATAGATGTCGCCGCAGGCATCGATGCCTGCCTCAGCTGTTGCCGGCTGGTAGATAAGGGCCGCACAGGCGACAAAGGGGGCGATTAATATGAGTGAGCGCATAGATTCTAGGGCTCCTTCGAGGCGTGAATATCTATCGTAGGGCACCTTGAGTCGAATCGCAAAGAGTTGTCCCATGCCCGGCGACAAACTCCACTAGCCGACCAATCGTGCACAGGTGAGCAAGCGCACGTCCGACAGAAACGCTCGCCAAAATGCGCTCCCCGATATGTTAGTACCTGCCGGCAATTCCTCAATAGGGACATAGGGCACACCATGGCATCACAATTTCTCCGACACCGACGCGAAAAGCTCGACAACCTCCGCGAAGCAGGCGTACTCGCCTACGCAGAGAAGTACGAGACCACACACACCGTCGCCGAGGCGATGAAGGTCGAAGACGGCTCAAAGGCGCGCATCGCCGGGCGCCTCATGGCAATTCGCAAATTCGGCAAGCTCAGCTTTGCGCTGCTTCGAGATCGCAGCGGCAAGGGGCAAATAAGCTTCAAAAAGCTCGAGCTCTCCGACGAGGCCAAGCTCATTCAGAGCAACTTGGATGTTGGTGACTTCATCGGCGTAGAAGGAACGCTGTGGTCGACGCAAAAAGGTGAGAAGACGCTCAACATCGAGAACATCGAGTTTCTCTCCAAGAGCATGATGCCTCTGCCAGACAAGTTCTCCGGGCTCAAAGATCAAGAAGCCATCTATCGGCAGCGCTACCTCGACATCCTTATGAACGATGGCGTGCAAGAGCGTTTTGTCACACGCTCTAAGGTGATTCGCGCGATTCGCCGCTTCCTCGACGATGCCGACTTCATGGAAGTGGAGACGCCAATTCTCCAAGCCGCATCGAGCGGTGCCGCCGCGCGTCCATTTGAGACCGAGCACCACGCCCTTGGGGAGAAGCTCTATATGCGCATCTCTCCTGAGACCTACCTCAAGCGCCTGGTTGCCGGTGGCCTCGAGCGGGTCTACGAGATTGGTAAGAACTTCCGCAACGAGGGCACTGATAGATCTCACTTGCAGGAGTTCACCATGCTCGAGTGGTACGCCGGCTACTGGGACTACCGCGACAACATGCGCTTCATCCAAGAACTCATACGCAAAGTTCTGATGGATGCGACCGGCAGCATGGTCGTCGAGTACGAAGGCCAGAGTCTGGACTTCGGTGCAGAGTGGCCCGAGGTCGACTACCGCCAGGCTGTGCTAGATGACACCGGCGTCGACATCATGGCGCACGAGACCTACGAGAGCCTGGCTGCAGACATCCAGGAGAAGTGCCCTGAGATTCCGCTCGGAAAGGCCAAGTCGATTCCCGCGCTGATGGATTTGCTCTACAAGCTCACGCTTCGGCCTAAGCTAATCCAGCCTTGCTTCCTGGTACACCATCCAACCGATATGGTTCCGCTTGCGCGGCGCAACACCAACGATCCGCGAGTGCTGGACATGTTCCAGGTCGTGGTCAACAGCTGGGAGATCGTGAAAGCCTACTCCGAGCTCGTCGACCCGGTGGATCAGCGTGCACGCATGGAAGGTCAGCAGGATCTTCGTGACCAGGGCGACGACGAGACCATGATGATGGAGAACGACTTCATCGAGTGCATGGAATACGGCATGCCGCCGATGAGCGGTCTGGGCCTGGGTATCGATCGCCTGGTGGCTCTCATGACGGGGGTTGATTCACTGCGCGATACGGTCTTCTTCCCGAACATGCGCGGCAGAGCACCGGCACCGGGTAGCGGCAAAGGCGACGACGACAAGACAGACGCCCAAGACGCCGTGGCTGAGAGCAAGACCCCATAGGAAGTGGCGAGCGGAATCGCGGCCAGCACTGCTGGAGGGGGCATTCTTGTTGAAATTGCCCTACCCGGCGGGGGCCACTTTCCCAAAGTGTCCGGCGCGATGTATGTTGCCCGCTTCGCTGCGACCCTCAATCCGCGCGGCGAATCCTGGGGAATATTATGAGCATTCGATTCGATCTGAACGGCAAGTCCACCGAAGTTGAACCACGAGAAGACGAGTCGCTTCTCGAAGTGCTTCGCAATCGCTGCGGAGTAACGTCGGTCAAGGATGGCTGCTCGCCCCAGGGGCAATGCGGATGTTGCCTTGCCCTGGTCGGCGGCAAGGCAGTTGTGACTTGTGCCATGAAAGCCGAGAAGGCCGACGGCAAAGAGGTTGTGACCCTCGATGGTTTGCCCGACGAGGAGACCTCACTCATTGCGGACTGCTTTGCGGCGACGGCGGGTCTGCAGTGCGGCTTCTGCATTCCCGGCTTGGCAATGCGCACCCATCACCTGGTTGGCAAAAACCCCGCGCCAACCCGCGACGAGATTGCCAAAGCAATCGACGTGCACCTCTGTCGATGCACCGGTTATACGAAGATCATCGGCGCGGTTGAGCTCTACGCGGCGGTCAAGCGCGGTGAGGCCAAGGTTGTGCTCGAAGACGATGGCAAGGTTGGCAAGCGGCTCACTCGCTATCAGGCCCAAGACCTCGCCCTCGGCCGTCGCGACTACGTCGCAGATATGACGGAAGAGGGCATGCTCTTCGGTGCAGTGAGGCTCTCGGATCACGCACGAGCCAAGGTCATCAGGATTGATACAGCGCGAGCCGAAGCGCTCGAAGGCGTCGTCAAGGTTGCGACCTATCGCGATGTCCCAGGCGATCGCTGGTACGGCCTCATTCAAAAGGATTGGCCAGGATTTATCGCCGAGGGGGAAGAGGCTCGCTGCGTAGGAGATTTCCTGGCGGCCATTGCGGCGGTTGACGAGCACACGGCACGGGCTGCCGCAGAGCTCATCGACATCGAATACGAAGTGCTCGAAGCGGTCACCGATATGGAAGAGGCCGTCAAAGAGGGGGCACCTCAGGTCAATCCAACCAGCGCGAATGGCTCGAACATTCTGGGCCGCACCAAAATTCGCCGTGGCGACTGTGACAAGGCCTTTGCCGAGTCTGCGCATGTTGTGGAGGGACGCTTTCACACCCAACGCATTGAACACCTCTTCCTCGAGCCCGAGTGCGCTTTCGCAACCAAGACCGAGAATGGGCAGATTCGCCTCTACACCCAAGGCCAGGGCATCTTTGATGACCGTCGCCAGAGTGCAGCCTTCATCGGCATTCCCGAAGAAGAGCTGCAGGTCGAGCTGGTGCCAAATGGCGGCGCCTTCGGCGGCAAAGAGGATATGAGCATCCAGGCTCACACAACCCTTCTCTGCCATCTCACAAACAGGACAGTGAGACTTCTTCTGAGTCGCGAGCAATCGGTTCGCGTGCACCCAAAACGCCACCCTCTGCGCATGGACTACAAAGTTGGTTGCGACAAAGACGGCAAGGTGACCGCAGTTTGGGCCGATATGATCGGGGATACGGGCTCGTATGCATCGGTTGGCGCCAAAGTTCTCGAGCGCGCCGCAGGTCATGGTTGTGGCCCTTATCGCTGCGACAACGTGCACATCGACGCGATTGCCACGTACACCAACAACCCACCGTGCGGGGCTATGCGCGGTTTTGGAGCAAACCAGGCTCACTTTGCCATGAGCACCTGTCTCGACATGCTCGCAGAAAAGGTCGGCATCGATACTTGGGAGATTCGCCACCGCAACGTCGTTGGCATCGGGGATACGTTTGCTTCAGGACAGGTCTTTGAGAAGTCTGT
>JAAEPE010000561.1 GCA_024222395.1 Myxococcales bacterium | reverse complement strand
GTCTGCTACGGGCTTCTGTTGCTTGCGACGCTCAGCCATGAAGCTGAGCAAGCTATCAAGTGCGCTACCGGGCGAACTGGTCGAATTTGGTGTGGATGTGATGCAAAGCGGTTTGGCATTGGGTGTCATGCTCCTCTAACAGGCGGTATCACACCGAAATTCCCGAAGAGAGCTGTCACAGTCAGATCTACACCCTTTCGTTCGTAGTGAAAGAGAGGGTGAACCATGGCCTGCGGCTCACGCCGAGGCCAATTTGGCCGAGGCCAATTTTCAGAACAACAATGTACTATCTATGAAAGATCCACTACAATGTAGTACGCATATGAAGATCCACTACTCTGCGTTCCTAGCCCTCACTATGATTTCGTGCGGCGCCTCAAACAATGACTCACCGGGCGCTCAGTCAGCCGATGCAGCGGTTGTAGACGCAACTCCTCTGCCTGATGCCGCTCCTTTGCCCGATGCCGAGCCAACCGTTCCCGTTTACGCGGAACTTTGGTACGCGGTAGATGATCGATTGATTCACATCGCTCTCGACGACTCCAGCGGTGCCGTTCAAGCACTGAACCAGAGCACTGTGTCCGACTTGGCAGTAGGACAGAACTGTCTGACGATGCTTGAGGATGGCTCTCTTCTTGGCGCTCGCTTGAACCGAGACTACACGCTGATCGACCGGACTCAGCTATATCACATTGCCGAGCCACCACGGGATGGTAGTTCGGTGACTCCCACGCTCCTTGGATTCATGCCGGACAGCATCATGCTGGAGGGCCTCTACACCGATTGTGATGGCCGTTTGTATGCGATGGACACAGGGGTGAACGTTGGAAGCTCGGTTGGCAATCGTCTGCTACGCTTCACCGGAGATGTGCTTGCTGGCGACCTAGCATTTGAGGTCGTGAGCGACCTTGCGACTGCCAACGTCGCTGATATCGACGACATGGGGCCTGCCATAATAGATAACGAAATCTCGGACAACCCTGGGCTCGCTATCGATTCGGGGCGTATCTACAGTTTTGACTACGAGACGGGTGTCGGAACCATCGCAGGTACTGGAGGAAGCTGGGGCATCCATGCTCTTGGCAAGGAACTCTTCACCGATGACGTTGCGCGTCTGTTCGTTTTGTCCTCCGTCGCAGACCTACGTGAGATGGATCCCGTTTCCTATGAGCTGTTCGGTGTTCTCATCACGGGGCCAGTTGATGTGGAGGGCAATCCCGGCTGGTCAGGGCTGGCTGGCCCGCTAACGGAATGCGACAGTGGTTTCGTGATCGATTAGTACTCGAGATCGGAAGTCCGTTCCGGGTTATTGGTCGACCGGAGTAAGGGGCCATGAAAGAATGTCGATGACGACTTAAACCAAGTCATCGACATTCTCTCGAAAAGGAGTCGGCTCCCATCAACCGTGATGATCTGCCATGTCGAGGCACCAAAGGTGCACGGTGTCTCGACGCACGCGGAAGTGCTTGCTTGGCTCGACTTCGGGGCCAGACTCGACGAGCACGGCCGAGCC
>JAAEPE010000560.1 GCA_024222395.1 Myxococcales bacterium | reverse complement strand
GTCGAATGTGGAGGGAATGCGATGTGAAGGGACGTTGCGCTCGATGCCATGCCCTTCTAACCGACGAGATCACACCGAAATTCCCAGAAGAGAACTGTCACAGTCAGATCTACACCCATTGCAATTCACGGTCTCTTGCCCGCCCCCAAGGGTTTATTCAATCAGGAGAGGCGACAACTACCCTGGCACAGGGGGCCTGCGCGTTGTCCCGATAACCTTGCCTGTCTGGATATCGAATGCAGCGAAGAGATTCCACGCGCCTTTGTGGCCATACTCGTGTTCTAGTAATACGGGTTGTTTGTCGGGCCGTGCTGGCTTGGTCTCGGTCGTCCGTGGTCTCGGTTGCAGGGACGTCATCTCATCGACGCTCACGATACGCTCTGTAGCGATTGGTTTGCACTGTACAGGTCGCACAGGTCGAGCACAATGTCGCGAAACGCCTCGTCACGGGCCACCTTCGGGCTCAGCCAATAATGTACGCGCCATGGTTTGAGTTTCCACGACGCCAGTATGCGTTGTACTGACTGAGGCGAAATGCTCTCGACGATTCCATCGCCCATGAGGGTGCGAGCCAGTTCCGCGCACGAGCACAGTGGCAACGACCGACCGACGTCATCCGGTAGCTCGCAGGCCAGCTTCACCAGATGCGTAGCGACGATCGGGGG
>JAAEPE010000559.1 GCA_024222395.1 Myxococcales bacterium | reverse complement strand
GGATCCGCCCTCGCGGGTTTCCTGTATCGGACGATGCATATGTGGTTCAAGTGGCTTCGGAGACGCTCGCATAAGGCTCGTAGAACCTGGGAATGGTATCGGGCGCTGCTTTTGCGCTTTCCACTCCCAAGGCCCACTCCGGTCCACTCCGTCCTCATCATGTAGCGAACCCCCTGTGCCAGGGTAGTTGTCGCCTCTCCTGATTGAATAAACCCTTGGGGGCGGGCAAGAGACCGTGAATTGCAATACTCCGCGAAATTCAAAGAGAAGTTGAATACAAAGGCCCTAAGGCCAGAGAACTCCATCAGTGGGACGGCTAAGTCGGCAGGAATCCCTAAAGCAACGCTGTACACCTGGATTCAGCGGGCGAGAATGGGCTCGATGAGTAAAGATAGCATTAAGAAAAGGCGTGGCCGGGCTCGCAAATCGAGTCGATGGTCCGCCGAGGAAAAGCTCAGAATCCTCACCGAGGCTTCAGGGCTGGCCGCGTAGAAGGAACTGAGCCGCTACCGAAAGTTAACAAGCGACGGGACATCGCCGCGTCAGTCTATCCAAGCAAGCAATGAAGGACGTTGAGCACAGGCTAGACCGACTGTCGCAGCTACCTGCATGGTTCATCGATATCAACTGGCAACCTGCTGCATGATCCGCTTTCTGTAAATCCCGAACGCTGGATGTCGGGCAAACTTACACCGCGCGCCATGGTGCCAGAATTACTCGGCATAGAACACTTCGAGCAGGCAGAGCCCCTGGGGGGGAGCGGTTTGCCCAGCCAGGCGCCTGTCCAAACTCTCCAAGATTTCGCGCAGTTGCTCAGGGCTGGTCTTGCCGATGCCAGCGTCCACTAAGGTCCCGGCGATGATGCGAACCATGTTGCGGAGAAAGGCATTGCCCCAAACCTCGATGCGAACCAAGTCCTCTTCGCGGCTCACAGAGATCTTGTCGATGCGACGGTCTGGTGTGTTGGCGCCGCAGCCAGCGGCCCGAAAGGCAGAGAAATCATGCTCTCCCACGAGGACGTCGGCGGCGCGCTGCATCGCCTCTATGTCGAGGTGCATAGGCCGATGCCAGGTGGTGATTCGATGCAATGGGGCGGGCGGTCTGCGATTGAGCAGGGTGTAGCAGTAGTGCTTGCCTCGGGCGTCAAAGCGCGGGTGGAACTCTGCTGCCACTTCTTCCACCGAGCGCACCGAAATCTGCTGGGGCAGGGCGGTATTGATGCCTCGCCGAACCCCTGAGCAAGTAATCTCGCGCCGAGTCTTGAAGATACATGTCTGGCCAAGGGCGTGCACCCCCGCGTCCGTGCGCGACGCTCCAAGGATTGTATTGTCCTCGGCCGTCATCGAAGAAATGGCTTCTTCGAGGTGCTGCTGCACCGTCGGGCCATTGTCTTGCCGCTGCCATCCGCAAAGCCCTGTGCCATCGTATTCGACGATGAGCTTGAGGGTGCGCTCGGGCAGCAGACTAGAACTCGAAGTTGATTCCGCCAAACCAGGTGGTATCGCCGACTGAGAGTTTCTTTGATGCACCGAATCCGTCCACATCGGCTCGCTGAATCTCTACGAAGAAACCAGCGTGTTCGATGCCCATCTCAGTGCGCAGTGAGAGCTCGGCGCCAGGATCAATTCGCTCTGCGCGAATGGCCACGCCCACGGTCGCCTGATAGCCGAAGGAGCCGCCTCGGCCCAAATTGCCATCGCAGTCGGATCCGGGCATGCCTGCGTCTGGACACGCAGAGGTTGGGATTTCAGAGGTGTCACCACTGGGATCCGTGAACCACCAGAGGTAATAGGCTAGGGCGAATTTTCCGTAGGGCACCACGGGGATGCCGTACTTCTCGTCGAGGTCGGTGAAGCGGTAGACCGCGCCGAGAGATGTTGGCATGAGACGGAAGCTGGTTGAATCGCCCTTCGAGCGAACCAATTCCCCTTTCCACTCGCCGGTGGTGCTTTCGTAGGGCTCGCCATCGGGGCCCAAGGCATATGCCTTGGCGCTGCGATTGGAGAAGCCAATGGTGCCCGTGATGCCGAGTTGCCCACTTGGAAAGGCGAAGTAACGGTCGAGACCAAAGATGGTCATCACTTTCCACTTCTCACCATAGACATCGGAAAACGGCGTCATGCCACCAGAGCTATCGTCAACCGAGGGAGAGTAGGGGCCGAATTTCATCTCGAAATTCCAGTGCGAGGCTGGATTGTCTGATTCCAACGGCTCGTTATATTCGTCCCAGTAGGTCTGCGCACTAGCTGTCGCACTGAAGGCGAGCAGGGCGATAGCGCCTGCGGTGGCCATGACAACGCGTCGTCCCACCGTTGGCAGGGGGCGGCTCTCGTTGCCACCTCCTTTGCGCAATGACCGGCGTCTGCGGCGCATGTGGACGAGCATGCCCATGGCCAAGAGAAGCGTGAGTTTGCCGAGCAGGCCTGTGTACTCCCAGACCGCAGCGAAGACGACCAGAGGTGCGAGTAGGACGTAGGATACAGCGCGAGCAACTGGGTGGCGCTCGATGAAGGCAGCGAGCCCCGGGCTGTTGTCGTAGTACCAGCGAATGAAGCCCCGGCCCCAAGATGAGTGAGCAAGGGTATCGTCGCGAAAGACTCTCAGAATTTTTACGAAGGGGTGATCGTAGTTGCCAAAGGTGGCGGTGGCGACAAAGCAGTAGCCGCCATCGGCTTGGCCGCCGTTCTTCTGGTAGTGCTCCCAGCCGTCTTCGACGGGCAGGGGAGTTGCCACGCCGAG
>JAAEPE010000558.1 GCA_024222395.1 Myxococcales bacterium | reverse complement strand
TCTCCGCGTCCCTAGTTCAGCATTCCGCCGCGTCTCGCACTGTCGTCTCTCGCGGCGGCCGCCGAGTCGTGAGCACTTTCACTAAAAGCTGTTCCTGCTGTTCCTCCATCTTATCCTCTACTTGCGACCAGTACTGGCGGCTGCCGTACTCCACTTTCGCCTCTTCAGGCGTGTACAGGTACTGGTAGCAATAGCGCCAGCCATAGAGAAGAGCATCGCAAAGATGGTCATCATAGCGAGTGTCATCGGGCCTCAGTTTCTTCTCGTCCCACTGAAGGACGTTCATCTCTTCGAGTAAATCCCGGTTGGCGGGCTCGTTGATGAGCACGGTCTCGGTGACGAGGTCGCCGTTGAGCAGCTCGATGTAGGCTCTCTTCTTACTCTTCTCCGCTTCCTTGATATTGATGCCGAAGCGAGCCTTCGCTTCCTCGACGTAGCCCTTCCCGATGCCTCCCACGTCCGCAACGATGCTGTCGAACTGGTACTCGTCGTCCAGGTCTTGCATGATCTCAGCTACTTCAGACGGTATGAGGCCGCTTCGCTTGAAGCTCTCAGCGACGATCAGTTTATTTTGCCGGTCGCTGTAGGCGCATACAACAAAGGCAGATGAGTGGGTGTATCCAAGGTCGACTCCGAGAACATACGACCAGTCATCGTCCTCCGGATCGAATCCATCCACCGTCGAAAATCGCTTGTAGACCAGGGCATCGGTGTCCTTGATCCACTTCCCGCAATACTCGCGCAGATATGTAGGGTGGTTATCGTCCCACTTGTACTTGGCGCGCCGCTTTTGAAGCCAATCCGCCGCGTTCGGGATGAAAGGATTGTCAAGGAGTGTCCAACTATGCGTACTCCAACTGCTTCCTGGTAGAGTGGCATCGTGGAAGAACCCGGTACATGTGGCATTTGGCGTCCCCGTTAGGCAGATGGTCCCGTCATAGTCCAAGATCGCAGGCTCGATGATGTCCTCAATCATCCTCGACAGATACGGACGGAATGACTGTGCTTCATCGATGATAACTAAGGGGTACTTCGGTCCTCGGAGGCGTTCGATCTCGCTCTCGTCATTTGCTCCACACAGGAAGATGGTGCTCGCGTTGGGGCACTCCACTATCAACTCGTTGCGCAGGAACTTCAGCCCCAAGTTGTGCTGTTTGTTCAGGTCCAGAAAGACTGGCCAAACGATCTTCTTCGCTTGCTGCCTGGTCAGCGTGATAATCGGAATCATCACGTTCGGCATACGGAGCGCTGTCTGCAGAGCCATCACCGTGATCGCGTAGCTCTTGCCCGCTCGGCGGCTGCACACCGCCGCTTTCGTCTTGCTTGGGTCGTTTACGAACTCTAGCTGCTTGTCGAACAGAAGGCGGTCGAAGCGCATGTTCTCCCGCCGCTGCGCTCTTCTTGCGGCCTCGAGGAGCACTTCCCTTGCTTTGCGATCGTCCATCTCCTGAGAAGATGGCCCAGGTGACGCGGTGGTAAGGGACGGAGAGCGCTTCTGTTTTCCACCCGACATGAACTGAGTCCCCTTCCTTGTAGATCTCCATCTCGGGGCTGCTCTTGAACCGCTTGGCGCTCACTCGCGTTCCCGATGGGTCCGGCACGTAGTGCTCGAACTCGACTTCCTTGATTTGCTTCTTCGTCACTCTTGTCTCCATGACTCGTAGAGGCGATAGGGGTTGTAGATCCAACCCTTGTGCTTGGGCGTCACCTT
>JAAEPE010000557.1 GCA_024222395.1 Myxococcales bacterium | reverse complement strand
GGGGTATAGGCGGGAGTTGGGAGAGCGCCCCGTCAGAATCGCGCAGGGAGTGGCACAGACCACCCCACACAGCTTTCCCGCCATGGCGGCGGTCGACAGGAAGCGCCTGTCCATCCAGGACTTCTCCCCCGAGATGCAGGACTCCCTCCGGGCCCTGGACCTCGACGGCTCCGGCTCCGTGGACTCCCGCGAGCTGGCCCGC
Organism: Myxococcales bacterium; assembly: GCA_024222395.1. GTDB lineage: Bacteria > Myxococcota_A > Polyangia > Haliangiales > Haliangiaceae > NORP324. The sequence continues at coordinate 2,395 of JAAEPE010000557.1, read as the reverse complement.
GCCGCTGAGGCCTACCGCTCCGTGCAGGCCCGCGCCAAGCGCTTGAACCGCATGCTCGCGTTCGGCGCCGTGGTGCTCATGCTCACCCTCGCGGCCTTCTCCGGCCTCGTCTTCGCCGTGGTGGAGATGACCAAGGAGTCCCGCGTGTCCGACTCCGGCGTCCTTATGGTTAAGGGCTCCAACGAGACCGTCAAGACCTCCCAGGTCCTCAACAAGTCCACCATGTGCTCGCAGCTCGGCGACGAGATCTTCCGCGACATGCGCTACCTCGAGGTCACCTCCCCCACCGGGGCCACCGTGTCTCTCAACATCCTTGGCTGGGCCCGCATGCCCGAGGACCACTCCCTCCACGGGACCGTCGTCGTCATCGTCACCCAGGTCGGCACCGTCACCATCGACGGCTCCGAGCTCGCCTTCGAGGACTCCGTTGCCCCCTTCTTCTCCAAGGCCGGCTTCTCCGTCTCCTCCACCGGCCGCCGCCTCCAGGGCCTCTACAAGGTCGCTGGCTTCCTGAACTCCATCGAGTCCATCGAGGACGGCTGCGGTCACGTGAGCTACAACCTGCCCACCATCCCCAACAGCTTCTACGCTGCCGGGACCGGGTACGCTCGCTGCGTCCAGCAGGGTGTTGACCGTTGCGCCAACAACCAGATGGGTGACTCCGTCAAGTACCACAACGGTGAGGCCTACGCCTCCTACTCCGCCGAGCTCTGGGGCAACGGTGAGGCTTCCAAGCAGATGACCCGTAACATCTACGACCACATCGACGCTTCCCAGCACCACTACACCATCGACACGGCCACCCACCGCTTCGAGTACCAGCAGGACGCTGAGGACAAGACCCTGGCCTACTGCACCAAGGGTGCCTACGAGTCCGGCTCCGTCCAGGCCTTCCTTGAGAAGGTCGAGGACTTCACCTACGACGGTATGACCACCGTCCCCTTCGTCGGGGGCGAGGGCCGCAAGTTCACCATCTACGTCGAGGGCCACCCCAACTTCGAGATCATCGACCAGTTCGACGCCGCCACCGGCACCTACCAGGTCCGCGCTATGTACACCGAGGGCACCTGGCACGTGTTCTCCACCGTCCAGCACAACAAGATCTACGACATCATCGAGGAGTTCCCCGGGACCTGCCCCCACGCTGCCTCCCCCTTCGGTGTCCCCGGTACCCGCAAGGTCGACGGTCCCTTCCCCGCGAAGCAGGACATGACCCTTGAGGCTGCCCACGAGAACTGGGGCGTGCAGGACTTCTCCGAGGAGAACGAGGAGACCATCCCCGACTCCGTCAAGAACGCCGCCATCAACGACATGGGCCTCAACTACGAGTCCTACGAGGCCCTCTCCGAGGAGTGGCCCAACTCCACCTACGTCCTGACCACCCCCGCCGGTGAGACCGCCACCTCCGTCGAGGAGCTCGAGGCTGTCTTCAAGGCCCTCGTTGACAAGAAGATGGATGTGTACCACCGCATCCAGAACGGCATGGAGTCTCGCGAGACCAACGAGCAGGGTGTGTACGAGCCCGCCGTCGACACCGAGGCCGAGGCCGAGTCCCGCCGTGACCTCCAGGGTGCCGGTGGCTTCAACGTCTCCTACGACTTCTCCGACATCGGTGGCTGGATGGGTCTCTCCTCCGTCAAGTCCAAGCACTCCACCGCCAAGGCCGGTATCCTCCTCCTTTCCGTCTGCTTCAAGAAGGACCAGAACGACTCCCAGATCACCAAGCGCTGGATTCTCTGGCACTACAAGTTCGCCATCCTCATCAAGCGTTGCGCGATCTTGACGTCTGTCCACAACCTGTTCACCCCCAAGCTTTTCCTCATCGTCGGTGTCAGCAGGGGCACTCGGTTCTCCAATGGTGACCTCTCCGGTGGCTACTTCAAGCTCATCATCCTCATCGGCTGGCTCTTCCCCTGCGCCCCCGGCGGCTTCGGTGTCAAGATCTCTGCCTACATCACCGCTGACTGGGGCAGCTCCGGCGTTGACGTCTCTGTCTCTGTCAGGCTCACCCTGTCCCACGACTGCATTGAGTCCCAGCCCTACAGCATCAAGCGCTGGCTGTACTCCATCCTCCCCTACGTCCAGATCACCGGCGGTGTGTACAGCCAGAAGCGTGTCTTCGAGTACTCCAACATGGCCAACGACCAGTTCCTCATCGGCAAGATCACCTTCTACCTGAACCTGTGGGCCGTCATCGCCTCTGTGGCTCTGTGGCTCTCCGGGACCATCTCCGTCATGACCAAGCAGTCTGGCACGAACCACACCAAGTTCGTCCAGAAGCACCTCCGCTCCAAGTCCATCTACCAGTGGGCGTGCTGCGGCATGACCTACCGCCAGGTCTACCACCTCAACTTCGCCGCCAACCTCCTCATCAAGCTCAAGGTTGCCGTCTTCT
>JAAEPE010000556.1 GCA_024222395.1 Myxococcales bacterium | reverse complement strand
CGCTCGCGAGGCAAGAGCTTGCCCTTTGCCAAGTGGCGCTCGGTATACTTCTCACCTCCGCCCGCTCGAGCCTTGGCGAGCACCTCGTCGAGCCTCTCGAGGGTGGCCAGGTTGGCGGTAGCGTTCTTCTCGTATTGCTCGTCCTGGCGGAGCTTGTCGTCGAGACGGGGATAGGCTTGGCTAAGCGTCGTCGAGTGCATTGTCCCGCATCGTTGCGAGAGGACGACTGGCTGTCAACCGGCGAGGGCTTTGTCTTCAGACGTATCGCGCACCACCTGCGCACGTCCGCGATTGATCAGATCTAGAGCGGCAATGCGGTAGGCCTCAGCTAGGGTTGGAAAGTTAAAGATATTCTCGACAAACGACTCGACGGACCAACCCGAGATGAGCGCGACTTGGGCGACATGTACGAGTTCACAGGCGCCGTTGCCGACGATATGAGCACCGAGTAGCGTCTCGCCGGCTTCGTCTGCAACCAGCTTCAGGAGTCCTCGGTGCCCGCCGGAAATTTGCCCGCGGGCGACCTCTGAAAAGTGAGCCCGTCCCACGGTACATGCACCGAACTGCTCGGTGGCGGCGGCTTCCGTGAGTCCGACGCTCGACATCTCGGGAATGCTGTAGATGCCTATAGGGATGTAGCTGGCCTCGCGTCCCTGTGGTAGCCCCATGGCGTGGCACATCGCTCTTCGCCCCTGTTCCATTGAGGTGGACGCTAGTGCAGGGTGGCCAATCACGTCCCCCACCGCATAGATACTTGCGGTCGACGTCTGGCAGTGCTCGTTGACTTCGATATGACCGCGCTTGGTCTGCTCGACCCCGGCTGCTTGAAGATTGAGCCCCTCGACGTTGGCGAGTCGCCCGAGGGCGCATAGGAGTTTCTCTGAGCGAACGACTTCTCCGCTCGCGAGGGCGGTGACGACGGCGCTCTCTCCATCCCAGTGGCACTCCGTGATCTCTTGCTTTGGGAGGTATCTTCCACCGTCAACCTCAAAGTCCGAGACAAAGGCAGCGCTAAGCTCTGGATCCATGAAGGAGACAGGCGTGTGCCCCTTGTCGATGATGGTTACCTCGGTGCCCAGGGCAGCGAAGATTGAGGCGTATTCGGACGCGATAACGCCCGCCCCGAGCACCGTGAGTGACTTTGGAAGGTAGATCATCGATAGGATGGAATCGCTGTCCAGCAAGTGCTCATGGTCCACCGGGATTTCTGGTGGCTGCCGGGGACGAGAGCCCGTGGCGATAATGATCGTAGCGGCCGTGATTCGCAGTGCAGCTCCACGCACTTGGCTAACGCTCAGTTCGTTCGCACTCACGAAACTTGCTCGTCCGGTGATGATTTCGACCTTGTTGCGAAGCAGCTGATCGCTCATGAACTGCGCATGGCTGCCAGTGACCTCATCGAGCCTGGCCATTAGGGTCGCCACTTCGACGTGGGGACTCATTTCGATGGTCATGACATCTCGGAACCCTTGAACCGATGCGAGTTGCAGTGCGGTCTCTCGAAGTGTCTTGCTGGGAATCGTACCCCGGTGTACGCAAGCTCCGCCGATGAGACGCTCCCGTTCGATCATCGCCACACTCAGGCCGTTCTTTGCCGCAGCAATCGCGGCCTTCTGGCCTGCCGGGCCACTTCCGATGACCGCTACGTCGTATGTGTTCATGATGCGATTACCAATTGAATGCGCTCCTGATGTTCGACGACCTTCGCCAAGTGGTCCGGGTACATGCTGAGTTCCTCAAGCACTGGCAACTCGGCGATATGGTCAAAACCACTGCCTTCGATGAGCGCAGTCGCGAGGGCCTGCGAGAGGTTCACGACGGCGGCAAGATGTCGATGTTGGTCGGCACTCTGGTAGTCGGAGCAGCAGCGAATGGCCACAGACACCTGGCTTGGCAAGCGCCACCACTCGCTCGCCTTGAGGCCGATGCCCACGTGCAAGGCTGATAGAACTTCTTCAACCTCATCTTGAGCCGGGCGGGAGTCCTGAGTTCGTACTTCTGTCACAGCCTTCAGCACGAGGGGCATCCCGATGCGATGCAGAAGTCCGCAGAGGTAGGCGGCTTCTACGTTGCGTCTTTGCTGCCTGGCAATCTCTTTCGCGAAGAGCGCACTTGCGAGGGAGTGCATCCAGAGTGCACCCGAGAGTTCTGCATACGCTTTTTTGGGGAAGATGGTGCCTCTGATACAGATCGTTATGGCAAGCTCGGCTATCGTCTGCATGCCGAGTCGGGTAATCGCTTGCTGCAGAGAGACGATCGAACGGCTCCCCGCGTATGCTGGCGAGTTGGCAATGCGCAGCAGATTCGTTGCCAAAGACTGGTCTTGGCAAATCAGGTTGGCGAGGGATGCACTTGTCGAATCCTCATCCCTTGCCATCGCAAGCACCTCTGTGGCGACATGCGGCAGATTGGGCATCTCAAATTGCTTTGATTCCAGCTGCTCGCGAACGTCTAGTTTTAGCGACATCGATGAAGGAAATCGGACGAATACGCCGAACCCTAAGGGGGCTCAGCGAATCTCTGGCTAGAGCGTGGAGCGCTTGGCGTGATCTCAGGCCCTTATGGCTAGAACCCCTCAGTCTTTCCAATGATCTCCTTCATGATTTCCCGTGTGCCATCGCCCATGGCGTAGAGCCGAGCGTCGCGATAGAGGCGCTCGACGATGCTCTCTCGCATGTATCCATAGCCCCCGTGGATCTGCACGGCTTGATCTGCAACCCAGGAGCAGGCATCGGCAGCCGTATTCTTCGCCATGGCCGCCTGGGCAATTACCATTTCACCGCGCAACGAACGGCTGGCAACTTCGCCGGTGAGAGCGCGACACGCAGCAATTTTCGTGGCCATGTCGGCAAGTTTGTGGCGCGTGACCTGAAATCCGGCAAGAGACTTTCCGAACGCTCGACGGTATTTGGCGTATTGGATCGATTGCTGATAGGCCAGCTGCGAAATCGCCACGTACTGCGCTGCCAAGTAGAGGCGTTCGTTGACGAAATTGCTCACGATCGCTAGGAAACCGCCGTTTTCGCGACCAATGAGGTTCTCCACTGGAACTCGGCACGCATCGAAGTGCAGCTCGGTGGTGTCGCTGGCCCACCAGCCGGTCTTCTTGAGCTTCCTGGAGACAGTGAAGCCCAACGTGCCCTTTTCAATGACCATATAGTGAGATGCCCCCATGCTCAGGCTCGCAGGTTCGCACCGCAGTTGTCACAAAATCCGCCCGTGTGCCCGAGGTAATGAAGGTATTTGAACCTGCGACGACGTAATGGTCTCCATCGCGAACGGCGCGGGTGGTGAGCGCAGCTACGTCACTCCCACCACCTGGTTCGGTTATGGCGAGAGCCGAAACCTTCTCGCCACTCATGACGGGGCTGATGAATTTCTTCTTCTGTGCTTCTGTGCTTCTGTGCCGAGGGCAAGAATCGGCGGTAGGGCAATCGCATGGCTTGAGAGGCCCACCACGGTCCCCACGCTGTGGCCCGCGAGTACGATCTCCTCGGCTGCGGCGAGAGTGTGGCCGAGGTCGCCTTTACTCCCTCCGAACTCTTCTGGGTAGCCAATGCCCATGAGACCTGCGTCGGCAAGGTTACCGTAGAGCGATCGAGGAAACTCTTCGGCCTCTTCCCACCGAGTTGCGTTGGGAGCTATGTGAGCTGTGGCGAATCGCCTGGCCTGTCCTCGCAGCTCTTCGTGCTCTTCGCCTTCAAAGCAGTAGCGTGCCCTCATGCCCATAGGGATAGCACGCCTCGAGTGGCAATACCGAGGGTACGCTGCGCCTCGTCGCTCGCAATGGGCTTCTGCTAGGATTGCCGCTATGGACTCACAGCGCCTGATCGAGATTCTAAGACGCAGTTCCGCCGTAGATGACATCGCACTCAATGCGGCGGTAATGGAGTACGAGCGCTGGGGAAACGATATCGTTCGCAACTTGCTTGAGAAACAGGCCGTGACCGAGACCGATCTAATCCTGCTCTTGTCGACGGCTTGGGGCGTTCCCGCTGTTGCTCTCGCGACCTATCGGCCGTCTGAAGCTCTAATTGAACACTTCGCGAGTGAATTCGCGGATGCGCATCGGGCGATTCCCCTTCGCGTTGAAGGCTCATTCTTGGATGTCGCCTTTGAGTCCCCGACCACCGACGCCATCGACGCAGTGCGTGTGCACACGCAACTCAATGTGCGGCCGCATATAGCCAGCCCAAAGAGCATCGATAGGCTCTTGGCCCAATTCTACGGGCGAATGAACGTCGGGGGATATCACGTGGATCCGCGCGTCACTTCTGGGAATTTTCTCAGATCCGATATGCTAGATATTGCCGAGGGCGAGCAAGATGTCGGTGAAGGGTCTATGTCCATTGCTGTCGACCTAGGCAGTTTTGACGACGTTGATATTGCTCGCGAAGGCGAAGTCGCACAGCTTCGCCAGGCCGTGCTGAGAGCCAAGCAGCGCATCCAGCTGCTCGAGGCACACGTTGCTCGCGACGAGGATGTCCTGCGCCGGCTCTTCGGCTATCTTGTCGACAAGGGCATTGGAACCGAACAAGGAATTGTTGCGCTTCTGAGCTAGGTATCTTAGTGATGAGCGCGCGAACCCTACTTCTGTCGGCGAGTCGGTGCATATCTTCTATTGTCTTGGTAGCAGCAATACTGCTCCGCACATCGGGAGCCGAAGCGCAAGAACGCCCGCGCGACCGCAATCTCATATTGGCCGGCATGGCCATGGGCATTCCGACGTATACCCTGGGGGTTGCGTTACACGAAGGTAGCCATGCGTTGGCTGGCAAGGCTCTCGGGGCGCGGGTTACCGACTACAGTCTCGTTCCGGGGTTTCACCCAAGGACCGGTACTTTCTATTTTGGATACGTCACGGTCTTTGGACTCAAGAACGATAGGCAGCGGGCCATGTTCTTGCTAGCCCCAAAACTCACGGATTCGATCTTGCTTGGAGGGTTCTCGGCGCTCTACGGTTTCGATGCGCTTCCCAATAACGCCTACGCCAACACAGCCTTCTTGGTGCTGGCGACCGGTTTTTGGGTCGACTTCAGCAAGGACATTTTCTCCTTTAGTGACAAGAACGACACCATCAAGATCTACAATATGCTGGGGTTGGATAGTGAACTCAGACGGGTTGCCGTCCGGCTCGTGCACGCTGGTCTGAGCTTCGCGATGGGCTATTCCATCTATCAGGGCTATCGTGACCTCTTTGGCAGGGACGTAGAGGCGAGCCAATCCGGGATCGGAACGGCCATCTACATGCCAATGTGGGATACGAGTTTCTAGTCAAAATCCTACTACGGACTTGCGAGAAATCTCAGAACTTGGAACGGTTGGCGCGTGCGTTGGCGCGGCATAGCTCTTCTACTCCTGCTGCCCTTTGCAGTCGCGTGTGGTTCGCGCGTCTCTCAACAGGAGGCGCACAGAGGGCGCATCCAGCCGCTCGCTAGCAAGACACCCGAAGCCGATCGAAACTATCGGCCTCCAAACATGCTCTGGTGGCAAGGCGCCCAGCCCCAATGCGCGGGGGGGGAACTCAACGAGCGCACCCTCCGCTGGGGCGCAGTGCTCTGGTGCAAGTTGCCAGGTCAGTCCGTGGACGCGAATTTGCAAAATGATCTGGGTCGTCTAGCCCGTTGTGTGCACGAATCCGTCGAGGCATTTCAGAGTGAACCCGGAGAAGATGGCCTTGGTAAATTTCTGAATCGAGCCAAAGCTGAAGGTCTCAGCCCCATCCTTTGCGGCGCGGTACGGAACGATAGCGAAGTGCGGATTTACAACGGCCGAACTGTCTTGCTCGAACGTGTCGTTGTGAAGTCCTTGCCCGACGCGAATGGGGCCTCGCGCGTCCGATATCGATTTGGCTGTGAAGACTGCCTAGTGGCGTCGGAAACAACGATTGAGGTCTCTCTCTAATACGCCCTTGCTGGTGCTTGGTGGTTGGTATGTTCCGCTCATTTGCAACCTGTGGAGACAATAACCATCGCGAGGATCACTGCGGTCCGAAGAAGACGTCTGGTGAGGCGACTCGTGTCCGAAGGGCGTACAGAGGCGCTCGAAGGGATCTACGATCGGGGCGGCATATCGCCCCTTGCCTTGATGACTCGGGGGCCAAACCTCGCCAAAATTTGCGCTAGAGTTGGCGCCAAGTCATGAAGCAAGAACTACTCGAACTGTTGGCTCCCCTCGTCGAATTTCTCGATACCTTGGACCCATCGGAAGCAGGGGCGGCGGCAACTCTGGATGATCGGTTTCCAGCCACGGGGGCTAAAATGCAAGCACTGGCCGTTCTCTACAGTGAGGGGCTCAAGGCGGGGTGGCTCTGCGATCGGGATGGCGGTCCGGGCGTTCGCTACTCGCGCGTGAGCAAGGCGATTGGCGCAGCGGAATTCAGCATCGATGCGGTGAGCATGGACAGGCCGGGGCCCGGACACACGCATCCCAATGGGGAATTCGATCTCTGCTTTGCTGCAGACGGCGAGCCCGAGTTCGACGGCAACCCGCCCGGGTGGACGGTATACCCGGCGGGCTCGTGGCACGTTCCAACGGTCGCTGGTGGTAGTATGAACATTCTCTACTTTCTGCCCGGCGGTGCGATCGAATTTAGTCCCAAGCCTGAGTAGATGATTCCCCGCTTCTCGCACGTAGCACTAGAGCTCACCGCCGAGCATTTTGACGACCGCACCTTCAAGCGCGGTATCAAATACGCAGCGGAGAATCGGGTGAAGCTCGTCAAGTCGACCTGGCCGGCCGTGGCCAAGGTGCGTGGCACGCAGAGCTATGTGGTGACGGTGAACTACGCAGAGGACCGGGCACTTATGTGGAGCGAGTGCTCTTGCCCGGTTCGCCACGGATGCAAGCACGCGGCGGCAACGGCTCTTCAAGTCTTCCAGCTGCTCGAAGGGGATATGCGAGCCAACCGCGAGCGCTACCGCGCTGAAGCTGTTGGTGAGTGGCTCAGCGCGCTCGGGCGGAAGACTGCTGAACCCACAGGTGCGGACGAGCCCACTTCCAACAAGCGAGTGCTCTATGTGCTCAGCGGGGAACTCAGTGAGGCGACCCTCGAACTCTTCTCAACCACGGTTCTCAAGCGCGGGGGCTTTGGCAAGCTTTCGCCCATCCGCCGTCGCTCCTACGAAGCCAGAGATATGCCGAGTTGGCTCACCAAGGGGGAACTCCGTCTCTCGATCAGTTGCCGTGCCTATGGAGAGCGGTCGTTCTACGAGAGTGGCATGGACGCTGGGCGCTTGGGGGCGGCGTTGCTCGAAGAGCTGGCTTCGACGGGTATGCTCTTCTGGAAGACGCTGGGGGCGCGGCCTTTGGCCTGGGGACAAGCCCGTGCAGAAGAGTTCTCATGGCAACCCATTGAGGGAGAGCCGGACGAGTACCGCCTGAGTCTCGACGCAGGGCTCAGAATGATCGGTGGGGAAGAACTCCTCTATGTCGACCCACAGAGCGGCACCATTGGCCCTCTGGATATTGGTATTGAAGCGGGATTGATAACGTCCCTCTTCGAGGGGCCCGCTGTGCCCGAATCGATGTTGCCCACGGCCGAGGCGAGTCTGCTGTCGCTCTTGCAATCCGAGAAAACTGAGAAACACCAAGGGTCGCCCCAGCCGCAACCTTCTCTTCTTGTCTCTCTCGGGGGCAGTGGAATCGAAATAACCCCCCGCGCATTCTATGAGGGGCACACGCACAAGCTTGGGGAGTGGCAAGATTTCACGGGGCGGGGCGGCGATGACGGCACGCTCTCCACCCGCGACATGGTCGCAGAGGGGCGCTTTGCTCAGCGTTGGCAGTCTGTCCTTCACGAGGCCGACCTGCAACTCGATTTCTTGGACAATGCTCAATATCAAGAAGTGGGCCCCCGTGTCCTAAAGACGCTTGCCCACGAAATCATGCCAATGTTGATGGCTGAAGGCTGGCACTGCGAGTTCGACGAGGGGGTGCCAGCCAAGCTTCCCCTCTTGGATGCTGAATTCGTAGAAGAGCTGGCGCCGATGAGCGATGGCCACGACTGGTTCTCGCTGGGGTTGGGGGTCAATATTGCGGGCAAGACCGTGCCGCTACTGCCACTGCTCCTGCAGGCACTGCGCTCGGGCAAGATAGACTTGAGCGCTTCGCAATTCTCGGCCACTGAGGGGCTAGGAGTCAATCTCGAGCTCGACGATGGCACTCTGGTGCACGTCTCGGGGCCGCGACTACAACGCTGGGTGCGCCCGCTTGTCGAACTAAACCTTCGCGGTCTGAACAAGGAGAAGGAGTTGGTCATGCCGGGCGTGACTGCCCTCGATCTCGCTGGCGATCTGCCAGAGCGGCATCTCGACGGCAAGGCTCTCGAAAAGGTACGCAAGCAGCTTGCTGCGCTGCTCGACTTGCAGCCAAAGGACCCTCCAAAGACCTTCGTTGGCACGCTGCGCACGTATCAAAAGGAGGGGTTGGCCTGGTTGCACTTCCTGCACGCCGATGGCTACGGCGGCTTGCTGGCAGATGACATGGGGTTGGGTAAGACAGTCCAGGTCTTGGCGTTTATCGAAGGGTTGCGCTCTAGCCGCAAGCTCAGAGCGAAGACGCCCGTTCTCGTGGTTGCTCCTCGCAGTGTTGTTGGCAATTGGCAAAGCGAGACCAAGCGTTTTGTTCCGAAGCTAAAGAGCAAGGTGCACCTGGGCGCTGACCGAGCAAAGGACTTAGAGGGGCTCACCCAAGCTTCCCTGCTCATCACTTCCTATCAAACGCTTCTTCGCGACATGGACCTCTTCATGGAGATGCAATTCACGAGCATATTTTTTGACGAGGCGCAGGCTCTCAAGAATCCTGATACCAAGCTGCGAAGGGCGGTGGCGCGTCTTGGAGCTCAAAGTCGTTTCTGCGTGACCGGAACACCTATTGAAAATCACCTTGGCGAGCTCTGGTCGCAGATGGATTTGGCTATGCCTGGCATCCTCGGCAATCGCAAAGCGTTCTCGGTGATTTTCCGAAAGCCAATCGAGAAATACGGCGAGAGTAGAGCTCTTGATCTCATGCGCCAGCGTATTCGTCCTTTCATGCTCAGGCGTACAAAGGGCGATGTCGATATCGACCTGCCAGAGAAGACCGAAATCGTCGAACGCGTTCCGCTGGGGACGGCACAGCGCGACCTCTACGAGAGTCTCCGCCTCATCTTGGACAAGAAGGTGAGGAAGGCTTTGGCCGAGAAGGGCGTCTCTGGATCGTCTCTCATCATTCTCGACGCCCTCACGAGATTGCGCCAGTGCTGCTGCGACCCTAGCTTGGTCAAGACTCCAGCAGCCGCCAAGGTCAAGACGTCGGCAAAGCTTGAGCGCCTCATGGTGAAGCTCGAAGAACTCGCCGATGCTGGACGCTTCACCCTAGTCTTCTCACAGTTCACAAGCATGCTCGCTCTCGTGGAGGAGCAGTGTAAGGCTGCGGGTATCGGCTACGTCAAACTCACCGGGCGGACGGTCAAGAGGGAGAAAGTGATTGAGCAGTTTCAATCGGGGTCCGTACCTGTCTTCCTCATCAGTCTCAAGGCTGGAGGCGTTGGGCTCAACCTCACCCGCGCCGATACCGTCATTCACTACGATCCCTGGTGGAACCCCGCTGCCGAGAACCAAGCGACAGACCGGGCTCACCGCATTGGCCAGCGCAATCGAGTCATGGTCTACAAGCTCGTGGCGGAGGCCACTCTGGAAGAGCAGATTCTGCTGATGCAAGAGCAGAAGCAGAAGCTCACGGACTCGGCCCTGAAAGAAGGTGGGCTCAGCCACCTTGGAGCCGAAGACCTGCGATCGCTATTTCAGAGCTTGTCTTAGGTTGTCTCGGTCTTATCCGAGGAGGAGAGCAGTTCTCCTATAACTGTCTGGTCGACTCCCAGGGAAGGCTGTCAAGCAAACGAGAGGCGACTTCGGCTACTGAGTCTCCGCCGAGAATGGCTAGGGGAGATAGGTTCTTGCTGAGGTCACGCGCGAGTTGCTTGTTGCCAAGACTCTGTAGCGTTGCGATGAGCTCGGGTTGCAACGCTCTGCATTTGCTGGCAGAACGCGTCGGCACGAGAGGTGAGAGCCTGTGCCTGTGCCTGTGCCTGTGCCTGTGCCTGTGCCTGTGCCTCTATATCACATCTGTGAAGACGGCAGCGCTTCGGAATGGGTGAGCGTAGGCGGCGTGCTGCTCCCAAGGCGAAACAAGCACGAGGTGCAAATCGCCGACGGATACGTCTCCCTTATCTGCATGCACAATCCCGGTTGCACCGGGGTTGAGCGCCACTCAGAAGGAGAGTACTCCGAGTACGGAGACCTCGCTGAGGTTCTGGGTACTGCAGAGCATGCAGAATATCTCCGCAGCATCGCGCCTTCAGACGCCGTAGTCGACCGACTTTCATTGGCCCAAGCGCGCGGCGTGCGCCTAGAGGAGCTGACGCAGTGGCAGGATTTCCAAGAAGGGCTAGCCCACCAACATGCGGTGGAGGCGGCCCTCATCGAGAAACTCCGGCGTGAAGGGTACGGTCGGGAGCAGATCCTGGTGTCTTGGGTCCTTGCCACTGCCTAGGACTGTAGCCCCCAAGGTGACTCACCAGATGCAGTATCCTGTTAAATGATATCGCATACTTAGGGTGGTTGCATGGCTGGTGTGATTCTTGCTTCTGCTAGGCTTGACCCATGCTCAAGTCGTTCAGGCTCAAGCCTCTCATCCTCCCCGGTCTCGCTACCTGCATAGCCATTGGCGTTGTGGCTCCCGTGACAGCCCACGCCCAACACGACGTGCGGCTCTTTCTGGCGGAAAGTGGAGTCGAGTTCATTGAGGAGAGTGTCCCAGCGGCGATTCCATCAGTTTTTGAATTGCCGACCATTAGCAAGTCATTTACCTGTATGGACTTCGAGCAGAGCAACACCGTCGTCAATATGGGCATTGACGACCTCGATATCGCGATGCCGTCGCAAGACCGCATTACGATCAATCTCGATTTCAATATCAACGCCAGTGGCCGACTCTACGCCGATGACCTCTACGCGTGTTTCGGGTCCGCAACATGTAACGACAGCATGAACTTGGATCGAGGATCCGCTTCTCTCGATTTCGATTTGGCCATTGTCGCTGGCGAGCCCCGCGTCACAGCTCGCAGCGTAGACTTCAATGTCGAGTCTGACGATTTCGACCTCACCCTAGACGATTGTGGATTTACCGGGATGGCTTTGACGGCCGCCATCGACTTCACCGAAGGGTGGATTCTCAGCTACGTCGAAGACCAGATCATCACCATCGCTCAGGACAACTTGGCACCGATGCTCGAAGAGACCCTCTCGGGGCTTGCGATGGAGAGCAACTTCATTCACGCCTCGGTAGAGGACCTGTATTTTCCCAACGACGGCATTAGCGTCACGATAGACTCCGGTTTTCCCCGCGGATCAGGGCCGGCCGCCTGTGTTGCAGACTACGATCAGCCTAGTCCAGCCAGGGCTAGTGGTGCACCCGTGCCCGACATTCAGACCGGTAACAACGACGTTAGCATGGCGCTCAACTTCGGCCTACTCAACGAAGCGATGTACACGGTCTGGCGACAAGGGATCCTATGCCTAACGGACGAGCATATTGCTGCACTTGGTGTTGAACTAGATCTCCGCATGGCCGGCGCGCTGCTGCCCGGTTTCCCCGCGGGCACCGAATTTGGTCTTGAGATCAAGTTCACCGACTATCCAAGAGTTCGCGGTGCGGGCATCGACGCTTCTAGTCTGACCCTCGACATCGAAGGCCTAGTGGTCAAGCTGCACGGAGATCGCCCAGACGAGACTCGCAACACGCTCACAGCAGAACTCAGCATCGAGGTGACTGCAAAGCTCGGTGTGAATCCGGGCAGCAATGCAATCTACGCTCAACTCGTCGACGCCGAGATCACGCACATGCGGCTCGAAGACGAACGCGACGCTACCGGAGCTGGCTTTGATGTCGCTCGCATTCAGCAAATGGTGCATCAGGCTATTCTTCCGCACCTGCTTAGTGAGATGGGCCCGGTCCCGCTTACTGGCCCAGTGTTCGCTGTCTCTGATTACGCAATCATGCTGCGCAGCATCGCCACCAACAAGGCCTACGCCTCCGCGGGCGTCGACCTCTTTCAGCTTCCCAAGAACGATTCCAACGCACCGGATACGGCGATTACCGATGCACCTGCCAATGGCAACGCCCACGACGCGATTGTGCGCGTTATTGGTTCGGATGCCGAGTTGCCCAGCGAGTTGCTCCAGTACCAAGTGACTGTCAACGGTGAGGCTCACGAGCCAAGCTTCATTCGTGACATCAAAATTGGCGCCCCAGGCTTCACCGATACTTACGAAGTAAGCGTCGCGGCCATCGATATGGCTGGCAACATTGACCCGAGTCCCGCAACCACCACAATGCTCGTCGACGGCATCGTGCCATTTGTTGCTGTCGAGGGTGCCCGAAATCGCAATGCTGACAAAGGTCCGACGAACGTCGCGTGGACCATGAGCGATGACATCACGGCATCACAGTCACTCGAGGTCCGCATCGAGATCTACGAGCTTGCTGATCCGACAGATGCACTCTCCGCAAAACTCATCGAGAGTCGAGAGCTGCTGCGAGGCGCGACCAACGCTACCGTGAATCTCGAAAAGGAAGGCGGCATCTACCGCGTCGAAGTCCACGTTGTCGACAAGGCTGGCAACGACTCTCGCTCCTCTCTGCTTCTCACTAGCGCAAGTGTTGGCGGATGCTCCACCGGCGGCACGAGCGGCAGCAGCAGCGCAGCGCTCCTGCTATTGGCACTCGGCTTGGTGTGGCGTCGTCGTTCTCCACGCTAGCCCTGGCGAGTATCCTGTCTCGCAGGGGCGAGACAAAGAAGGCCTCCTAGCGGGCCTAGACCGTCGAGCGAAAAGAATGACCGAGGATGGTGAGTTCTGATTCTTCGAGTGCAAGGCGCGGATGAGGATTTTGCCGGGGCAAATGACGAAATGAGCAACGCTGCAATCGGGAAAGCAGGACCATTCAGACCGATCATTGTTTACGCTCGGCGGTCTAGCTCTCGGTGAGCCCCTGAAACGACTCCCAATCCTTGGCAATGAGGTCGATAGAAGCGTTCCAAAACTCGGGCTGCTCCAGATCAACTCCGAGGGTCTTGGCGGCAACCTCTTCAGCTGAGGCGCTCCCCGTCTGCCGTAGGAGTTCTTCGTAGCGTGGAATAAACGCCTCTCCCTCCCTGAGGAACTGAGCAAAGATGCCAAGGCTGAAGAGATAGCCGAACGTGTAGGGGAAGTTGTAGAAACTCAACTCAGTGATGTAGAAGTGCAGTTTCGAGGCCCAGAACCACGGGTCGAGTCGCTTCGGATCCAAGCTATCTCCGTAGTTCTTGCGCTGGGCATCGAGCATCAGATTCTTGAGCGCTCCGACACTCAATTCGCCGTCCTTTCGAGCCTCGTAGAGGGCACACTCAAAGTCGAAGCGCATTGGAATGTTGAGCAAGAAGGAGGAGCTATCTTGCAGGCGTTGATCGAGAATGGCGATACGCAGCGCTCGGCTCGTCGCTGGATCTTCTAGGGCTGCGCTCGTAACGACATTCTCTGCAAATGTGGAAGCCGTCTCCGCCAGCGTCATTGGATAGTCTGCCGCCCACGGCCGCATGTCGCGCATGAGATAGGAGTGGAAGCTGTGGCCGAGCTCATGCGCAAGAGTTTGCACATCGCCCATACCGCCATTGAAGGTCATGAAGATCCGCGATTGTCCGATAACCTGTGAGCCTGAGCAGAAGCCTCCTGGTCGCTTGCCAGCTCTCGGGCTGTAGTCGATCCAGCGCTCGTCGAAGGCTCGCTTGGAGAGGGCGGCCAGATTTGGGTAGGAGGCCTCAAAGGCGGTTTGCACCACGTCTGCACCTTCTTGCCACGACAGTCGCCCAGTCTCACTGCTCGGCATAGGGGCCATGAGATCAGAGAAGCCGAGCTTCTCGATGCCAAGTATCTTGGCCTTGCGCACAAGATACGCTTGCGGGAGGCTCTGTCTGGAGCGAACAACTTCGAACATACAGTCGAGTGTCTTCTTGCTAATGCCCGCATCGAAGAGTGCGGGATCGAGAAAGTGCCCGACATCTCTCTTGCCATAGAGTGTATGTCGAGTGCCCGAAATAGCATTGAGGCACGCTGCCACCGTATCGCCGACGCTGTCCCACGCTTGCGCTGCCCCGTCGAAGGCTGCGTTGCGTACCGCTGGGTTTGAATCCTCCAAGAGGCTGCGTGTCATTGAGACCGGCAGAGCCTTGGCCTTCTCCCCTGGCACCTCTAGGGAAAACTCCAGTGTTCCCGAGACCTGGTCGTAGAGCCGACCCCAGGCGGAAATCCCATTGACGCCAAGATCCGCCTGCAAACCTTCAAGCTCTGGGCTCATGGACTTGTGAGCCTCTGTGCGAAGGCGTCTTACGAAGTACTGTGCTCCGCCGAGTTCCTCGGTTGCTTCGAGTGACGCGAAGACCGCGGGCTCACATTCTCCGAGGGCAGCTCTTGCAGCGACGTAGAGTTTGTCGAGGTCGGCAAGGGTGGTCGCAAGCGCGGCCGACTCTTTCTTGATTACCTCATTTCTTGAGTCGGCAGCACCCATGCATTCAAGATAGGACGTGAGGTGCCCAGCGCGAGAACTCGCGTCTTCGAGCCTAAGCAGTAGCGCAGACCAGGTGCTACAGGTATCTGCTGCAAGTTTTGGGGCCCTTGGCATGTCGCTGGCGAGCGCGCTCATATCACTCGAGAGCGCACCACAGAACTCTGTGTAGTCCTTTGCTAGTGGCGCAGAGAAGTACGAACTCATGTCCCAGTTTGCTTGCTCGGATGTCTCTTGCTGTGTGTCACCCATGCAGGGAGCATACACGCGAGGCAACCTATGCGCTTTCGCAGAGCCAGAAGCTAATAGAGAGCGGTCCGAGATCCATTGCGATGCTCTCTCCCTTGCCGTGGCAAGCGACAGGCTCGCTACTCACATCACCCTGCTCAGAGTAGCCGCTTCCGCCAAAACTCACATCATCGGAATCCAATAGGCGCCGATACCGCCCCTTCTCCGGCACGCCGAGGCGATAGCCCGGCCGCGTTCCCATGAAGAGCATATTCTTGCCAGGGGTTCCGAACATGGTGCCGAAGAGAAGCCTGAGGTTTGCGAACTTCTGCCATTCATCTCCAGGCATGCGCAGCATAAGCGAGCCCTTGCCGTGCACGACTTTGTCGTGTGAGAGGGGCAGGCAGTAATTCTCCGAGAAGGCCCACAGCGAGCGCCCGGGGCAAATGACGAAATGAGCAACGCTGCAATCGGGAAAGCAGGACCATCAGACCGATCATTGTTTACGCTCGGCGGTCTAGGTTGTGGCTGGTAGAGCGAGCCACTGGCGATGGCTCGCTTGCACGGGCTTCAATCGCAGCCGCGGCCAACGGCCGAGTACAGTCTTCGGGACGCCCGGACGGGTAGCTCGGAGCGCGCAAGACAAATAGTGCTCCGAGCCATAGAACGCTGGCAGTGGCCGCAATGCCCACCACTCCGAGATCTGCAAAGAGCAAGACAAAGGTCATACTGCCTACCATCGAGAGCACTGCGGGACTCTTTGCCGCGAGAGGGATGCAGCGATGCTCTTGC
The DNA here is from genome assembly GCA_024222395.1 of Myxococcales bacterium. GTDB lineage: Bacteria > Myxococcota_A > Polyangia > Haliangiales > Haliangiaceae > NORP324. Next base: position 61,587 of record JAAEPE010000556.1, on the reverse strand, counting down.
CAGCGGCGCAGCGATGCCCAAATCGAGGGTGATTCCAGAGTCACTCATGTAGCGAAGGCGAGCTTCTCGAGAATGCCCAAAGGGTCAGGAGCAGAAAGCAAGTTGTTGGCATTACAGGCAAAAATGCGCCGATAATCCCTAGGGTCATCGATACTAAGCCCAGGAGTGCATAGCCAAGGCGTGCGCACTCTGAGCTGTGCAGTTGAGAGGCTGGGCACTCAAACATGGCAGCCCTTCAGGATCGGCTGTGCTAAAGTCCCCTTAGGCCTACTTGCATTTTGCCTCGCTCCGTCTAGAATCATCCCAACTATGAGACTTCATGCAAAAGCGGGCGCCATACTGGCGATCATCACGCTGCAGATGTCTTGCCTCCGACTTGAACTGGATGGCCAGGGCGACGAAGAAGTCGACGTAGGCTCAAGCGCTCTGCAAATGACGGGAGAAGACTCAGTCGTTCTCTGTCCTCTCGCAGCTAGCCTCGAGACCTCGGGCAATGTCTCTATCGTGTGGGCGGGCTACCCGGCCGCTGATGATCGACTACAGCTCATGCATGCCCGAGTCACAAGTCGAGGGGCACTCTTGCAAGAGCCTCATGGTCTCGTTCTTCTCGAAGATGAGCTCGCCTTGCTCAATCTGCGAAGCACAGGCGCAGGCATCGAAGTGCACGCCGTCGCGCGCGACGCCAACGAACTACTACGCATTGATCTCTCGGAGCGTGGTCAGATGCTCACCGCATACAAGGGCACAATCGATCTTGCGGACCAGGATGAGGCTCTCGAAGTAGGGGAGGGCACCCGCTGCGAGGCGACTGTCTTCACTGCAAGCTCGCGTCTGCAGATCCTGCGAACGCACGAAGGCGGAGAGTTGCCACTCTTTGTCGAGAGTTTCTCGCTCTAGCCGCCGACTTGGCCACTAGACTAGGGCAATGAGACTCGCGCATTGTTCCGACTTGCACCTCCTCAGTCTCGAGGGTGCTGGAGTCCTCGACTTCGCAAATAAACGCTGGATTGGTGGGCTGAATCTGCTCACCAATCGCGGCCGCCATCATCAATCAGAGATCTTTGAAGCGATGATTGAGGACCTCAATCAGCAAGAGGTGGATCACATCCTCGTTACCGGCGACGTCACAAATCTGGCGCTGGAGCAAGAGTTTCGATTTGCTCGTGAGCTCTTCGGGCGCTTCTCGCTATCGCCCGAGCAAATCACCGTAATACCCGGCAATCACGACGCCTACGTTCAGAAGGGCGCAAAGCACTTTGGGACGCACTTTCAAGACTTCTTCTCAAGCGACTCAGCCCATGCATCAAATGAGACATGGCCCTGCATCAGGCGTCGAGGTCCCGTGTCGATTCTCGGCCTCTCCACCAGTTTGCAGACTCCTTGGTTTACAGCCTACGGCGTCGTCGGTGATGAGCAGCTCGAACGGCTTCGCACAGCGCTCTGCGCCCCGGAGCTTGAGGACACACTACGGCTTGTCGCAATTCACCACTCACCCGCAGAGCCCAGAGCTCATTCCAGGATTCGCGGCCTCCGAGATCGGGAAAAGCTCTACAAATTGCTTGAAGAGGTAGGTGCTGAGCTAATCTTGCACGGGCACGAACACCTAGATCTCACGGCCAGCTTGCCCGGGGCCACCGGGGACGTGCCGGTACGTGGCATACAATCGGGTACTTACGACGCCGGTGGTGGAGCTTCCCACAAGCGGGCTCGCTACAGAATCTACGAGATTGCCGACACTTGCGAAGCAGGCAAGCGACCAACCATGCTCGGGGAAGAGCTCAGACTCTGGGATCCGGCCGGCAAACATTTCGTCCAAGAAGAGACCGTTCGCGCTAGCGGATCTGTCTCTGCAAGCGCATAAACCCTCGAAACTCGTGGCGGCATTCTGTAGACTGCCGGCCCTTGCAAGGTGGGGCAATATCTCACAGGGAGCGACGTCGAGCCATCTCGAACCCCTCTCCCTCGCGAACATCCTCATTCCGACCAAAGTGGAACCCAAGCTCATGAGCACACAAGAAGACGCCAAGAAGGTAGCCGCCGACGAGATGCTGGCCCGCGACGAGAAGTTCGTCATCCGGCCATGGACCGGTACCGGTGAGCCGGTCCCCGTTGTCAAAGGCGAAGGCTGCACAATCACTGACGCCTATGGCACCGAGTTTCTCGACCTCACGTCGGGATACTTCGTAAACCAGGCCGGTCATTGTCACCCCAAGGTCGTCACTGCCGCAACGGAGCAGCTCCAGAGCATCACGCAGGTATCTGGTCGTCACACAACCATGCCCGTTGTGGACCTCGCGGAGAAGCTGGTCCAGCTCGCACCAGAGTCTGTCCACAGGGTATTTTTCACGACTGGTGGGTCTGAATCGAACGAGTTCGCCCTCAAGATGGTTAGGCAGAAGACCGGCAAGAGTGACATCATGAGTTTCGAGAACGCCTACCACGGGCTCTCTCTCGGAGTGCTCGGTGGCTGTGCTGCGGAGAAGTATCGAAAGACAGCGGGAATCGAGCTGCAAGATAACTTCGTGCGAGTGCCGATTCCGTACAGCTATCGCGCGTCTGGGACGGAGGAGGAATGCGTCGCTGAGTGTCTCACGTTGGCCGAGGATGCTTTCAAAGCCAATCCGAATATCGCTGCTGTGATAGCCGAGCCAATTCAGGCCGTCGGTGGAATCATTCCACCGCAGGCGTGGTGGGATGGCATGGACGCTCTTCGCAAGAAGTACGGTGCCTACCTCATCCTCGACGAGATTCAGACCGGCATTGGTCGCACCGGTGCGATGTTTGCGGCAGAGCATTACGGGCTCCAGCCCGACATCATCACCGCAGGCAAGGGCCTTTCCGGTGGTGTTGGTTCTCTCGCTGCGGTCCTCGCCTCTGATGAGTTAGTCGATGGCTTCTACGGCGGCACGACGCCTACTTCTGCCGGAAACGCAGTCTCCGCAGCTTCTGGCCTCGCACTTATCGGTGTTCTCGAAGAAGAGAAGATGGTCGAAAACGCCGCCAAGATGGGCGTGTATTTCACCGAAGCTGTGGCCGCGTTGAAAGACCCTTGGGTCGGCGACATTCGCTTCAAAGGGCTGCTCGGTGGTGTTGAGCTTGTCTCTGATGTGGAGAGCAAAGAAGTTCTGGTCAAGGAACTCGTCGTCAAAATCAAGGACACGCTCTACGCCGATGGCATGCTCATTACCGTTAGTGGTCCGCACGGCAACGTGCTCAGGCTTCAGCCCTCGCTATGTGTCACGTCCGCAGAGCTCGATCGCTTCGTTGCTAGTCTTCAGAGTGCCTTCGAAACCGTTCGAAGCCAGGCATAGGGCTAGCTCATGAATCTCTTCGCGCTCCGCAAGCAGCTCGACAAGGTGCTGCACCCGCTGGTTTCAACCATTACCAAGCTGCCTCTGCACGCCAATCACTGGACGTTGCTTGGAGCCTTTGTCGGCTTGGCGTGTTCGATCTTGTTTCTCTACGGCATGTGGTGGCCAGGCCTCGGGCTCCTGCTTGGCCGCGGCCTTATCGATCACATCGACGGCTATAAGGCGCGCAACTTCAACCAGCGCTCGACGTTTGGCGCCGTTATGGACGATGTCACCGATCGCTGGGTGCTTGGCATTATTTACGCTGGGGCTTGTGTGCAGCTGAGCTTTGACTTCCCTCATGTGCTCATCGTCTTGGGCTTCGGAGTCACAGGCTCTCTCTCCAACGTTATCGCGAAACTCAGCATCTACGCCGAGTCTCCGCAGGACCTGTTCCGCGAACAGGGCAAGATTGGGCATCCCATCGACGTCGTAGGGCTCTTTGGCTCCGCCGAGTTCATCATCTACTTCGGCATGGGGGTTCTGTGGACTGCCATTCTCGGCGACCTTCGTCCTCTGCTCGCGGGCGTATGGGCCGTGGCTATCATGAGTCACCTCTCGCTCTTTCAGCGCATCATCTTCGCTTGGCAGCGCTATCGGCACGTTGACCCGGGTGCCGTCGAGCAGCAGGTTACTGAGAGCTAGAGTATGGGCCGAGTAGGGGGCGACATAATTAACCCGGCGAACGCGATCACATTCTCGCGTTTCTTCACGCTGCCGCCCTTTGTCATGTACATGGAGGCCGGCAAGCCGCAAATGGCTTTGCTCATGGCAATGCTCTGCGGCTTCATGGATCTCTTCGACGGCATGGCGGCTCGCAAGTTCGAGTGCAGCTCAGGCTTCGGCGAATTCTTCGACGCCGCCGCTGACGCCCTTTGCTACGGCTTCATGATGGCCTACCTGGCCTGGGCCGGTCACTTCCCCTGGCTGCCCATCGTTCTGATTGTCGGTCTCGGCGTAGTCAACAGCGTGGGTCGCGTCATCTATGCCAAGCGGATTGGGCGGGCGACGAACTACCGCTCCTGGGCCATGGAGCGAGTCGTGGGCTACCTAGCCTACCTAGTGGGGTTCGGCACAGCCGGCATCGCCCCCGGATTCTACGCCTGGGCGGGCGCTGGCCTGATGCTCTTCATTCTCGTTCACGACCTAAAGCGCATGCTCATTGATCCGGTGCCCGCATGATTGTCTCCAATACCGTCTTTCTCTGGTTCTGCACCTTCATGGTGCTCGGGCTCGCTGTGATCTGGACCATCTGGGACGGCAATCTAATTCGCAGGCTATGGAGCACGCGAAAAGAGAACCACGATGAGTTCTTTGGCGGCGTCATGGGCCTGGTCATCATGGTGATCGGCGTCGCCGGTCTTATTCTTCATCACCGGGCGCTCTGAGATCTAACGCTTCGCCATGGCTGAGTACCCGCAACAGCTCACTCACGCCACGACTCTCTGCTATCGATTCGAGCTTGTTCTTTGGGGCGGCAGCGCCGTGAAAGAGCCTGAGATTGAGGGTGCCCCAGTGCACAGGAACCAGGCTCTTGGCCCCCAACCGCTCCGCAATGCCGAGGGCCGTCTCCGGGCAAATATGCACGCCCCGGTCGAGACGGGCCTTCTTCGCCGCGTAGTACCAGGGGGGCAACATGCCGCCGATAGGCAGCAAAGTGGCGTCGATCTTAAACTCTCTGCCGATGGTGTCGAAGACATCGTACGTGGACATATCGACATCGCCGGCGTGGTGCACCACAATGCCGTTCTTCTGCAAGATGTAGCCAATACAGATGGGCTTGTCCGCCTTTTTCCAGCGGCCGTTATCGTGTCGCGTCTCTACCGCAATGACATCGACGCCGCCGCAGGCAAAGTGGTCACCGGGCTCGGCCTCGAGCACCTCGGCAAAGCCCAGGTTCTCCACGATGGGCCCAGCCCCCTTTGGCACGATGAGCTTGACGGACTTGTCGAGTTTGGAGAGTGTCCACCGGTTGAGATGATCGACGTGGGAGTGAGTAATCAGAATCGTGCTGTACGGGCTCACGCTCATTGCACGTTTGCGGCCGAGCGGGTCGATCAGAAACCTGTCTTCCCCAAAAGCGACCAAGGCGCTTGCGTGTCCCAGCCACAGAACGTGGGTTTCGGGAGTGCTAGCGGCCTCATGCATGGCGGATCTATACCACGCGACTGCGAAGCCAACTTGAGGCGCGCATGCTGAAGTTCTTTGCCATGGGCGCCTTCGGTGGCGCGATAACCGGCGTACCACTTGGGCCGGTCAATATTGCTGTCATCGACACCGCGTATCGTCACCATCTAAAACGGGCAATAGCTGTTTCGCTCGGTGGTGCTCTGGCCGACATGTTCTACGCGCTCATCGGCATTCTATGGTTTGGGCCACTGGTCAAAACCAGGCCTCACATTCCGCCGATCCTATACGCCTTCAGTGGCATCGCTCTCATCATCTACGGCATTCTCATTCTCAGGTCCCGTCCCGCTGGGCCGCGAGCGGAGGACGACGACGCTGGCAACAAGGCCTATTTTTGGAGTGGGCTCGCCCTGGGATTTGCTCTCATCGTCTTCAATCCGAGCACGCTACTCGCGTGGGTCGTCTTCTTCGGAACGTGGATGGCGGATGTCGATAGAATGGATGGCATTGCCGCGGCCGTCGGCATCGGCGTTGGTTCCTTCGTATGGTTTGGCTTCGTCGCCTTTCTCGCCAATCGGGGCAAGCGCTTCCTGCAGGCCAAGGCGATGCTGCTCAATCGCATCATCGGCCTATTCCTCCTGGGATTCGGTGTCTACTCCATCGGCAAAGCCGCGCACTACTGGCTCTCGTAGTTCCGCCGGCATCATCGATGCGTATTCCAACACATCGATGAACCCCCGGAACTTCTCAGAGCCCTGAGCGGGGTACTTGCCGCAACACGCATCGAACGTTCCGCATCCGATACTACTGGCGCCGGCCCTCTCTGTAGCGATTGATGAGGCCATTGGTCGAGGCATCGTGCGAGGTCACGGGGGCTTCGCACGTGAACTCGGGCAGGATCACCTTCGCTAGCTGCTTGCCGAGTTCGACGCCCCATTGATCGAAGCTGTTGATGTTCCAGACGATGCCCTGCACGAAAATCTTGTGCTCGTAGAGGGCCACGAGCCGTCCCAAGGTCTTTGCGTCTACCTGGTCGACGAGGATGGAGGTCGTGGGCCGATTGCCTGTGAATGTTCTGTGAGCGACCAAGTCTTCCCGATCTGTCATGCCAGCAGCGGCTAGCTCTGCGCGAACTTGTTCGGCCCCCTTGCCCGTCATCAGTGCCTCGGTTTGCGCGAAGAAGTTCGCCATCAAGATGTCGTGGTGTTGCCCCAGTGCATTGTGACTGCGAATTGGGGCAATGAAGTCGCATGGCACCAAGCGCGTTCCTTGGTGTATGAGTTGGTAGAAGGCGTGTTGCCCGTTGGTACCGGGCTCTCCCCATACAACGGAGCCGGTGGTGTAGTCATCGATAGCATTGCCATCGCGATCGACGTATTTGCCGTTGCTCTCCATATCGCCCTGTTGGAAGTAGGCGGCAAATCGATGCATGTATTGGTCGTAGGGCAGGATTGCGTGGGAGTGGGCGTCGTAGAAGTTCTGATACCAGATGCCCAGCATCGCCATGATCACAGGGACGTTCTCTTCGAGGGGCGCTGTGCAAAAGTGCTTGTCTGCTTCGTGCGCTCCTTGCAAGAGTTCTTCAAAGCGGTCCATGCCGATGATGAGCGCGATGGGGAGCCCGATGGCAGACCAGAGAGAGTAGCGCCCGCCGACCCAATCCCAAAAACCGAACACATTTCTCGTATCGATTCCGAATTCCGCGACCGCCGCCTCGTTGGTCGAGAGGGCGACGAAGTGCTTTGCTACTGCAGCTTTGTCCCCCAGCGAAGCGAGTAACCATTCTCGGGCCGAGGTCGCATTGGTGATGGTCTCTTGGGTCGTGAATGTCTTTGATGCAACGCAGAATAAGGTCGTCTCAGGCGAGAGCCCCTTTACCGTTTCGGCCAAGTGTGTTCCGTCGACGTTCGAGACGAAATGCACGGCGAGGCCCTCTTGCCAATAGGGCTTCAGCGCCTCGGTAACCATGACGGGGCCAAGGTCCGAACCGCCGATACCGATATTGACGATGTCGGTGATGGGCTTTCCAGTGTGTCCGAGATGCGTACCACCACGAACAGCCTCTGAGAACGTGCGCATCTTGGCAAGGACCGAGCGGATCCCAGGCATGACGTCCTCGTCATCGACTTCGATTGTCCGCGCCATGCGATTGCGGAGGGCTGTATGCAAGACCGCTCGGCCTTCAGTGGTGTTTATCGTTTGACCGGAGAACATCTCCTCGACATAGGCGGAAATTCCAGCTTGCTTGGCCAAGTCGATTAGAAGGCTCAACGTCTCCCCCGTGATCCGGTGCTTGGAAAAGTCGAAGAGTATTCCCGGCAGGTGTCGACTAAAAGTCTTGAAGCGCTCTGGGTCACTGTCAAAGTGGTCTTTGATGCTCGTATCTTGAGTCGCTAGAAGATGGGCCTCTAGGGCCTTCCAGGCGGGAGATTGGGTGAGTTCACTCATGGGGGATTCCTATGCTGTTGGGTCGTTATCACAGAGGTGAGCGATGGAATAGCTCTGAGCAGCATCTCGGTTCTTGCCGACGAGTTCTGCGAGTTTGCCCTCGGCGTAGGTGAGATTCTCTGTGCTCTCAGACTCTTCGAATTGCAGGCTTTCGAGTTCGCTCGTGCCGCGAAATGCATCAAAGACGTCGAGCACAGTAATGTCTGTCGCGGGCCCCGTAAGAGACCACAAATCGTCGGAAGTGGATTCACTAAGAATCTTCGCATCACGCAGTCGAGTGGTGATGATCCGAATGGCGTCGGCGCTCAGCGCGAAATCGTGTGAGAGCCGGAAACGAGAGAGGCCGGACTCTCCGGCGGCCTCCGCACTGGCAATCGCAGCTACGATTCGGGCGCCGGTTCGGCCATTGATCGAGCGCTCAAGCTCACCTGCGAGATCAACGTGCACCCTCCTAGTACTGCCTTCTAGCAGCCTGAGGTTCTGCACGCTGTGGCTAACCTCCACCCCCAGAAGCAGCATGAGCCAAGACCAGTAGATCCAAACCAAACACAGCGGGACTGCTGCGAGCGTGCCGTAGATGCCCGAGTAGCGGTCCATCGCAAAGCGGGTTACGTACGCCGCAAATGCTAACTTCGCTATCTCTGAGGCGAAGGTCGTGACCAGGGCGCCGACGATTGCAGCCTTGATGCGCACCTTGGTGTTCGGCAAGAAGTAGTTGGCTAAGAAGATCGCTCCAAAGGCAATGAGGACACTAAGAATAACACCGGACCACCCGTCGGTGAGACCAAATTGAGCAGCTTGGTAGAGCGAAAGCCCTACCATCACTGAGCCAATGGTGGCGGTGAGATAGAATGCGATGAGCCTTCTGAAGAACGAGCGACGCTTCTCAACTCGCCAGATGTGATTGATGGTTTGTTCGAGAGAATTGAAGGTAAAGAAGGCTATGAGCAGGGTCGTGATGAGCCCGACGAGCCCCATGCTTTCGAAGGTTATGTTTTCCGAGAGGCTGAGCAGCTTCTCCGAGATCTCTTCTTCCGAGAGCGGCAAGTACTCGCTGGCCAAGAACTTGATGAGGCTGGATTCCGCCTCCATTAGGCCGGTTGCTCGAAATGCTGCCATTGCCAGGGCGAGGGCAGGCACCACGGAGAGCACGGACTGAAAGGAGAGACCGGCCGCCTGCTGCGGGCAGCGGTCGCCACGCCACTGGGATATGACTTGAATGGAGAGTCGCCACACGTAGAGCGAGGCGCGCACGCGCGTGCGCTCACTTTGGCGGGCCCTATCCTCCGCGTCTTTCACCTTCTCGACGACCCGGTTCTTTACTCGTCGCAGGGGCTTGGTTGGCTTCGGATTTGGGACATCTTTGCGCTCTCCGCTCACGAATTGCTCTCCAATGCGAAGGCTTCGGAGCCAGAGAGCACAAGGTCGGCTCTGTGGCGCATGACAAGTTCGCCCGAGCCCCTTGGTATGGTGAAATCTCGAATTCGCAAGACGGACGCAGCGCCATTACAACGAGCCGGGCAGCTCGCGACGCAGAGCTCAACGTATTCCCTCGTATCGGGTGCCTTGAGCAGTGCGAAAGCGTCCTCGCTCGCGCCACCCCTAATCGCTCCGATAAACTCAGAGGAGACGCCGTGGGCCACTCGGCGTGGCTCGTTCTCTATCAACCAGCGGCCGCAGTCGGAGCAGGCTGGCTCGCTGGCCCGTCCGACAGGGAAGTAGGTCGAAGCGAGCAGGGCGATGAGAAGTTCGACGATGTAGAGCCCGACGCCAAGGCCTGGCCCAACCTTGCTCGCTGCGCCATCCCCACTCTCTCCGTTCGATGCGCTTGCGAATCCGAAGTACTCGCGCACATAGTTGCCGAACGAGAGCCTTTCGACGTTTTCCCTGTACTCCTGATCGATTTCGAGAGCATCTCGACCGAAGCCCAGGCTCCGCAGTCGCTGATCTTCGGCCTGTACGAGGCCTTCGGAACGGTTTTCGAGATGCCTCTGATGGTGTGCCCCGAGAATCGCCATCGCGGTCGCGAAGATCGCAATGGTGGCTGCTGCCCAAGAATGCGCGAAGGCTGTTCTCGCTAAGACTGCGCTCAGAAGAAGTCCTATTAGTAGTGCGCGCGCGACGGTGCCGATAATGAGGATGTCTCCCAAGCCGCCGAGCAGTGGCCAGCCAACCGAGAGCAAGAGCGCCACACCGACGCCCGCACAGAGCAGCGCCGCTGTCGCCCGAATCGTCGGGCGCCTTGTGGGACGATAGGGGCGAGCCATGTCCCGAGCGTATCAGGCCAGCTTGTCTTCGATTGACTCGAGCAGCTTGCCGATCGCCTGCTCCACCTGGGCCGCAATGTCGTGCGGGACAGGGAGATTGGGTTCGGCGATGAGTGCTGCGAGCTTTCGGCTGGTGCTGCCGAGTTGGCTCAGAAGCTTGCTCTGTGCGTCCGCGTCGCTAACCGGAAAGGCCACCGACTTAAAGCGCCTCGCGAGCATGGGAGCTCGTGCCCCCTCGTCGAAGGCTACCCGGCGGATTTCAGCCATGGTGTCTTCATCTGCGGCGCCTCGCTCTTCGGCTCGCTGAACGAAATCCACGGTCTTCACATCTGGGACTGGGGCCTCAGGTGTGGCGTGTGAGCGCTCAATGATCGTGGGTGCGCTGGTCTTCAGAAAGCGGAAGCTACCGGTGAGTTTGGCTGCCGTACTCGGCGTAATTTGCAGCTCTTTCTTGCAGTACGCATCAAAGCTCCTGTAGCCCCAGCCCTCCCAAGAGCCTCGCTCGAGTACTCCGGTCAAGGCCTCGGCCAGCTCTAGCCACGAGCGTTTGAAGGTCCGCGCCTTGGCGATGACGTTCGAGCGCTGAGGATCGCCAGCGGCAGCCAGCATTTTGTCTTCGAGTTTGCGATCGGTCTTGGTTGGTGCAACGGGTGCCATGGCGGCTACGTATCAGTTGGCTACGACAACCCGAATTCGCGGCTTCGTGAACGTCACTTGGTGTAAGCTCTCAGAAAAGTGAGGCGGGATTTCCTGATTTCAGCCCCTTGGTGACGGCACAGCTCCTGCTATAATCTATGGGCATACGATGACTCGCCCGCTTTCCATGCTTCGCCTTGCCCTCATCTTGGGGGGGGCTCTCCTCCTGATAGGTGGCTGCTTCGGCAGTGAAAGCAGCGAACTATCCTTGGGCGGTGGCTCGGACGACGGCGGCGGCCGCGGTGGCTTCGGACCGCCCCAAGAGGGAGACTATGGTCTAGGCGAGCCCCAACAGTGCACGCAAGCCAGTGATTGCGTATTGGCTGCCTCGACCTGCTGCGAGTGCCCAAGTTTCGCCGCCCGCATGGGTGAGGGCTACGACGCCGGCTGCGATGCCATCGATTGTGAGGCTCCCACCGGGCTTTGTCCTGCGGTTGAGGCAACCTGTGATTCTGGTGAGTGCATCATGATTTGCTCGCCGATTCAGACGGACAAGACCTGCGCCTTTGGCTTCATTCGAGATGACGCGGGCTGTCTCACCAACGAGTGCGCGACTCCATCGATGGATCTCGCCGAGTGTGAGATCGACACCGATTGCGTTCAGATCCCCGCAGATTGCTGCGGCTGCGCCCAAGGCGGCGAAGACAGAGCTGCTCTCGCAGAAGATGCTGAGGCCCTCGTTGATGAGCTGGCCTGCCCGCCAAGTTCCGCCTGTCCTGAGATCGACGTCTGCGATTCCTCCCAAATCCCACGGTGCATCACAGGTTCCTGTGTACTGGCGGATCTGAGCATGAATCCCCAGCCGGATCCTTCGTCTATCCAACTGTGTGGAACTCCACAGCTAGAACTTTGTCCATCGGGAAGCCAGTGTGTGCTGAATCAAGTTTCAGCCAAGGAAGCGAGCGACCTCGGTGTCGGCTCGTGCTCTCCAGAGTAGTGTCCTTCTCTTCCTGTACACAGCACCAGACCGCGGTCATAATCCCAGTTGATTATGAGCAGTGAAGGGCAGGGGCCATCGGCATCGAGCTCCGCAGTGGAGGATGCTGAGGTGGATCCGATGATCGGACAGGTCATCGACAAGCGTTATCGCCTTACTTCGAAGCTTGGCGAAGGCGGCATGGGCGAGGTCTATGCGGCTGACCACCTGCGGATCGCTCGCAGCGTAGCAATCAAACTACTTCGCGCCGAAGTCCTCACCAACGAAGAGGCTGTCAAGCGGTTCGAGCAAGAGGCCATGACTGCCTCCTCGATAGGTCACGAGAACATCATCCGCATCGAGGACTCCGGAAAACTCGAAGACGGTCGCATCTATCTGGCCATGGAGCTCTTGGCTGGCATGCCCTTCAATGATCTTATTGAGGGACATGTCCTACAGCCCGAACGGCTCCTCCGCATCTTGATTCAGACTTGCCACGGTCTGGCGGCGGCCCACGCCAAGGGCATCGTCCACCGGGACATGAAGCCCGAGAACATCTACATCACCCACGGTACGGATGGCACCGATCTTCCGAAGCTACTCGACTTTGGTATCGCCAAGGTTTCTCAAGCCGAGGGAGAGAATCACCTTACTCGTACCGGCACGATTTTCGGAACGCCGTTCTACATGGCGCCGGAGCAGGCTCTTGGGCAAGCCATCGATCACCGAGTCGACGTCTACGCCATGGGCGTGATTATGTACGAGGTCTTCTGTGGCGACGTGCCGTTCGGTGGGGAGTCCTTCATGGGCATTCTCACCCAGCACATCACATCCGAGCCCACCGCTCCCAGCGTCGCTGCTGGTGAAAACGGGCGCACTCTGCCACCGGGTGTTGAGAACATCATTCTTCGAGCGATGAAGAAAGAACCCGCCGAGCGCTACCAGAGCATGAACGAGCTCCTGGAGGTGCTTGTTCCTCTCTACCGTGGCATGGCGGGTGCTGGCATGAGCACCTACGTGCCTGCTCACGATTCGCCGTCTATGAGCGGCCCGGCAGCAGTTGCCCATGCTTCCGGTAGCTACCAGCCTCATACCGGCACCCCTACGGCGATGCCCATCATTCAAGATGAGGCGAGCCAGCCCTATGCGGTGCCTGGGCACGGTCTTCAAGCTGGTGGCGGTCATCAGGCCCGCCGTCAAACCGATGGCGGTCATCAAGGCGGTTATCAAGGCGGTGGCGGCCATCAAACCGGCGGCGTTCATCAAGGCGGCAGTCATCAAGGCGGTGGCAGTCATCAAGGCGGTGGCAGTCTCAATATGGGCATCGCCACGCCAATGTCTGCGAGCTATCCAGGGCACGCGAGTTCCTCTGATTCGCTCATTGGCCCCGCTCGCAAGAGCAAGGCTGGGCTTATCGTGATGCTGGTTCTCGTGTTCGCCGCCGCTGGTGGAGCCGCCGCCTTCCTTGTTCTCGGTGGCGATGAGGACGCTGAGGAAGGCGAAACTGCTTCAAACGGGAGTCGCAAGAACCCAAAGGTCGTCGCTCCCGATCCAACTGCCGATCCAACTACGGACGATCCGAATAATTTGGATCCTGATGAGACCTACCCCAAGAATGGGACCGAGGACGATCCACAGAACGTCGGAACGGACCCGATACCGCCCTCGATTGATGCTGGCACCAAGGTAGTAGAGCCTCCGCTCGGAGAGACGTTGAATCCCAAGCCCCCGGAGGTTGAACGAGTCACCGTGCTTCTCGACTCGAGGCCCTCACGTGCCAAGGTTTACCAGGGTGGCAAGAAGATCGGCCGGACTCCATTGGTGTTGCAGGTCCTTCCCAGCGATCCGACTAGCGTCGTGCTCAAGTTCAAGCGCCACGACGATGAGCAGATCATCCTTGATGGCAGCTCAACCAAGGTAATAGGTCGGCTATCTCGCAAAGGTGGCAGCCGCCCCAACAAGCCTGACGTGAAACCCGACGTGAAGCCCGATGTGAAACCCGACGTCAAGCCCGCCCCACCGCCAAGGCGCGACCCCTGTAAGAGGAACCCGAATCTACCCGAGTGCATGCTCGAGTAGCGAGGATCACGGCGCAGTGCTTCGGAAAGTAGGAAGCTAGAGATATGCATAGATCTTCCAGTTGGATGAACCGGTCACTAGCACTGCTGGTTGCCCTGGCCGTTTTGCTTGCTCCGTTGGCAATGCCAACAGCCCATGCCCAAGATGCACTCAGCCAAGCACGGTCCCATTATCAGAAGGGCACGAGCCTCTTCTCCAGTGGCAACTACAAGGGCGCGATTGGCGAGTTCGCCGCGGCGGACAAGCTCGCTCCATCAGCCCTTCTTGAGTTCAATATCGCACTTTGCTACGACCGGCTCGGTGACCGGGGCGAGGCACTCCGTCGCTATCGCGTCTACCTAAGAGAAATGCCAACCGCGCAGAATCGCGCGTCGGTCGAGGGCAAGATCCGCCGACTCGAAGGTGAGATCAGGCAGGAGCAAGATGCGGAGCGCAAGCGACGCGAAGCTGCCGCTGCCACTGCTGCTGCTGCTGCTGCTGCTGCTGCTGCTGCGATGCCGGTTCCGGCGCCAGCACCGGTTCCGACATCAGCTCCAGTCGCAGTCAATCCCGAGGACGTTGTGATTCCGACGGCAGCTCCCGCAGTGGAGGGCCCCGCGCCCGCGGACGTCTACACTCCGGGGGCAGAGGCCGGCAGTACCGTTCAGTCGGCCCCTAGCGCTGACATCTATGCCAGCAGTGATCCTGACTTGGCTCGCGTGGCTGCAATTGACGTTGCGGCGATTCGGGAACAGCGGGGAGCATCCAATGCGGGGGCCAATCGCTATGACTCGGAGCCCGTGCCACCCCGGCAGGATGCGCCGAGTGCAAGCGGCCAGGGGGGCCTCCCCAATTCGAAGACGAGTGGGGACAAGAAGGCGTCAAAGCCCATCTACAAGCAGTGGTGGTTCTGGGTGGTCGCCGGGATTGGCACCATTATTCTTATCGACTTCGCATCATCCGACTCCGCTGATAGCACCGAATCCGGCCTGATGCTTGGCGTACCAATGCAGAGTGGCGGGCCGGCGGCCCGAGGCCTTGAGTGGCGTTTTTAGGGAAGCTATGCTGCTCGGGGCCGCTGCCGACCGCTGCACGTATCGCCCCGTGATCTCGGGGCCCGGTGGCGCGTAGCCGAGTGCTCGCATGCCCTTGGCGAGAAGAAGGCCGCCGACGAGTTCTGGGCCGACCTCGGACGAGCCGCCTGCGATCTCGCAGCGGTTTCCCTGGCCGTCGCCTGCGTTATGCGTTATGACGCTTCGAGAAAATGGCAATACGCGGCAAGCATCGGCTCTTCTCGACCGGGTAGCCAAGACTCACAGTCGTGATTCCACGCGGCTCGACTACGCTCAGAGCCGCGTGCCTCGACGGTGATACTTGCGTTTTCAAACTCGCTGTTGGTGACGGATTCGGTGAGATGTCCATGCCGGGAAGGAAGGACGCCACCTTTGCTGTGGTGCATCTAGCTCGACGCTACTGCTCTCTGTTTCCCGAGACAAGTTCGACAAGTTCGCAGGAGCGCATCCCGATTTCTTGGCGCAGGTCCACAAGCTCCCTGTATCCCGCGAGAAGGTCAACGAAGGGGTGGCGGATGCGACCATCGTTGATGCCGACGACCTAATCATCTAGACCACCGAGTGTAAACAATGATCGGTCTGATGGTTCTGCTTTCCCGATTGCGGCGTTGCTCATTTCGTCATTTGCCCCGGCAAAATCCTCATTCGCGCCTTGCACTCGAAAAATCAGAACTCACCATCCTTGGTCATTCTTTTCGCTCGACGGTCTAGACCGGCGCAGCAGCGCGAATCGCCGTGGTACAACGCCGGGAATGCGACGCGAAGTCACTCTCTTTGGTCTCACTCTTCTCGCTGTGCCTCTAGTTATGGCCGGAGCACTAAGTTCCTGTGTCGAGAAGGGGCCGCCTGAGCCCAAGATCGACAAGGCCTATGTGCAGGCAAACCTCTTGTCCGTCGCTCCCTCGGATTTGGACAACGTCGTCAATGTCGACTTCGACGGAAAGATTCGCTATCTCGGAAATCGTATCGGCACCAAGCAGCTCTCCGTCGGCGGAGCCGGCTCCATCACCCACTTCTGGGAGATCATAGAGCCGCCAGGCAGCGAGTGGCGCATCTTCTCGCATCTCAACGGCACCGCTGGCCAGTGGATGAATCTCGATGCCACCGATATGCGCACCGGGCATCCTGCGAAGAAATGGAAGTCCGGAGAGATCATTCGCGACGAACAGAAGTTCACTCTGACTGAGACCTGGGCTGGCAAGTCCGCAACTCTCTCTGTTGGTCTGTATCGCAAGGGCGGGCAAAGCACGGACTCCCGCATGCCCATTATCGCTGGGCCGAAGGACGCGGAGCATCGCTCACCCGTCTTCACCTTCTCAGTGAGTGGGGGCGCGAAGCAGGCCAAAGGGCATCCCAATTACGCCATCCGTAAAGCGACTGGCCCCATCACAATTGACGGCAAGGCCGATGAAGACTCGTGGAAGAACTCTCCGATGAGTCCGAACTTTACCGATGTAGAAGGTGGTCTCAAGGTGGGTGGCAAGACGGTGGCTCGTCTCCTCTGGGATGACGAGTATCTCTACGCTTTCGTGCAAGCCGAAGATCGGGACGTCTATTCCCAGTTCAAGAACAAGGACGATACCCTTTGGAAAGAGGATGTGATTGAGCTCTTCATTGATGCGGATAAGAACCGGCGGGGCTATATAGAGCTGCAGGTCAATCCCAATAATGCGCACTTCGATGCCTGGTTCCCGAAGGGGCGTGGACAGAAGCATCACTTCGAATGGGAATCGAAGATGAAATCGGCAGTCGTCGTTCACGGTACGGCCGACAAGAGAAGCGATAGAGACGAGGGGTGGGATGTCGAGATTGCGATTCCCCTTGCCGACGTACGAGGGATGGACGATGCGATGCGCGTAACCTTGCCTCCGGAGGTTGGGGATAGCTGGCGTCTCAACGTTGTGAGGGGGGAGAAACCCAAGGATCGCTCGCTCGCCGCAGCAACATGGAATCCAATCACCGTTAGCGACTTCCACGCCCTTGGTCGCATGCTCACTGTAGAGTTCGCGGATTCGGAAGGCGTGACCAAGCTCGCCCGCAACGAAGGTGCCGCGGCGGTGCTGGAAGCATCGGAGGACTCGGTCGCTGCGTCGACAGGTCCGGCGACGGAGGAACCGGCGGGCGAGGATGATGCGGAGCTAAAGCGTCGCACGCCGGGGCGCAACGACCTCATGCAACTTCACAGGCGAGCACTCAAACGCCAAACCGCGGGGGCAGCAAAGACTCGCGAAGAGATTCTTGAGGAAAGGGCTAGGCGCTAACGCCGCAGTCGTCCCCGAGTGCTAGCCTTGGGGACGATGCGCAACTGCAGCTTATTGGCGCTTGGCCTTGTAGCACTCACCTCAGCATGTGGTGGCTCTGACCCAAGAGGGCAACAGCCGAGTTGGAGGAGTGCTCCGAGTGCGGCTACTGAGAGCACACGTACTTCCGCGCCAACCGCTTATATCGAGTTGGTGGCTAGCGACCACCAGGTCTCTCACTACAACAAACCGCCACGCACCGAAGCACCTGTAACTCCGCTCTCAGAGGCTGTAGTGCAGCTCTTCGCACAAGGCAGTGCTGCTGCGGGAGTCGCTGCGCCGATTCCCGATGGTCGTCTCTATCAAGCTCTTGCTGAGCTTGCGGAGATTGCTCCGCTCGACACGCCACTGGCGTATTCGGTCATCGAATTTGCCATGCAACGAAATGGCATCATCGAGCCCTCACCACACTTGGTGATTATCCAAGGCGATATGAACGATCTGGGGCCTATTCTTGATGAGCTCAGTCCCAGTGTTGCAGAAATCCTGGCATCTGGCAGCTACGAGCGCATCGGCATTGGTGCCGCCAGACGCGGCGAAGTCGACATGATTCTCTTGGCGCTTCAAGAGAGTAATGTCACGACCAGGCCAATTGTACGAGAGCTTGCAGTCGGCGGTAGCACAGCGATCGAGGGAGTGCTTGGCGCAGGATTCACCGAACCTCATGCGTTTCACACCGATGATGCGGGCAAGGTGCACAAGATGTCGGTCGCACGCATCGGCGGCGATGGATTCCGCACCCTCTTTTCGTGTGGCGACCACAATGGGCGTCAGCAGGTAGAGTTGACTGCCTCCGACAAAACCGGCTCAACGGTCTTGGCGAATTTCCCCGTTTGGTGTGGCATCGCGGCACCTCGCACGATGCGAGTTACAACACACGCGAGCGACCCGCCTCCGAAGACTCGTGAAGAAGCCGAAGAGCGCATGCTTGTACTCATCAACAGCGATCGAGCAGAGCACAAGTTGCCACCACTAGCTCTCGATCGGCGTCTCACTGGTATCGCCCGGCTTCACAGCGACGAGATGTTGCGCACGGGCGATGTCTCCCATGTCTCACCAACGACGGGGAGTGCCGGCGATCGAGTAGAGGCTGGTGGTGTTCGCACTGCAGTCATTCTTGAGAACGTCGCGAGGGCATACGGAGTCGCGGAAGCGGAGCTCGGATTAATGAACAGTCCGGGACACCGGGCCAACCTGCTCTCCGACGAGGTGAGCCACGTTGGTGTCGGCATTACCCTTGGCAAAGATGTTGCCGGGCGACGCGAGCTCCTCGTCACTCAGGTCTTCATTCACATCCCCAAGCCAATACGAGCAGAGGAGGTGCGCAGCAAGGTTGTGGCGAAGATTCGCAGCATCAAACCCATGACGGCAAGCTTTGAGCTTCGTCAGGTCGCGCAGGCCTTCGCAACCGAGATTGCCAATGGCGTTGCCACCGAAGAGGCGTCGAAGCACGCGAGCAAGAGCTTGGATACAGCGGCTCGTGGATTCGCTCGCGTTTCGACGTTGGTCACGACCGTCGCCAACGTTCGCGCGTTCGACCCGTCGGGCTCGCTTGGAAGTGCCAAGGTGAGCCATCACGGGATCGGTATTGCCCAGGGCGATCATCCGGTGATGGGCGAGGGCGCCATCTATATCGTCGTGCTGCTCGGCCAGAAGTAGGGTGGCGGGCAGACGGGTTGCATTGCGGCCGTACAAGCACCCCGTATCCGAAGTTCGATCCGGGGTGCGCTGGCCCTTGCTGTCGATAGCGGCGTTGGGGCTCCTCGCAATACCCCGATATTGCTTCGTCGCCCCGCCTTGCTCTCGAACCACAATGACACTGCGACCCCCCTAAACGAACTCACGGCACGGGGGACTAGACCGTCGAGCGAAAAGAATGACCGAGGATGGTGAGTTCTGACTTTTCGAGTGCAAGGCGCGAATGAGTATTTTGCCGGGGCAAATGACGAAATGAGCAACGCTGCAATCGGGAAAGCAGGACCATTAGACCGATCATTGTTTACGCTCGGCGGTCTAGCCGAGCACGAGACCACAGTCGGTGCAGGCGCCCGTCAGATCTAGCGGCGCTGCCGTTCCACAAGCTGGGCAAGGGAGCTCGCCTGATTCATCAGCGCGAAGACTCTCGACCACGGGTACGTTGCCTTCCGCGTGCACCGAAGATGCCCACTGCTGTTGCATGATTTGGGCGAGTTTGGGGACATCTGCCTCCTGAACCAGGAGGACCATCTTCACGCCTCAGCCACCCTTTCCGCAATTGCGCGTCATTGTGGCTGGGATGTCGTTCTCAAGACAGGTGGCTCGCATCCGTTTGATGTCCTGCATGGGGGCCACTGCGGCCTGTACTACTTTGCGATGCTGCAGGACTTCTTCCGCTTGTTGTTCCGTCATAGTGCGCCGAGCTTAACCGACGGCCTTTGGGCTGTCAGCTGCTATCCTCTTGCTGTGACGTTGCGCATCCTAGAAGAAACCATTCACCCGCGGATGCGGGTCGATCCATTCGGGCAGCTTCCGTGCAAGCACAAGAACATCGTCGTTCACACGACAAATGGTGAGCAGCTTGGGGATGACTTGCTTGAGTGCCAGCGTTGTGAATACGTCATCACTCTGAGTGATCTCTACGCGGCGATTCGAATGCCACCGGGGCTTGGATCCTAGCATTGTTCTCATGCCTCTCTCCTTCGAAAGGCGTGTGTTGCACACTGAGACATACATGTGTGTCTTAGTGCGAGGCGGGGCAGATGTACTCAATTGGGGCCTTCCGGCGGGGTGCCCTGAGCCCCCTCTGGGCAGCGTAGACCGCAGGCGATCTTGGACCACTGACGCCGACCCCTTTGCAAGGAGTCGCAGGTGATGGTGGCGTGTATGGAAGCCGCCGGCGACTTGCGCAGCCAGTACTCCAGAACTTCTCTAACCCTCGGAAACTAGCGAAGAAGTTCCCTGTACTAGCCTGACCCTCACTGGAAAGTGATGTGGCCAACAGTATTAGGGCAGAGAGTACAACACCTAGAAGTTGTTCTGATATATCGTCCCGTTGGCCAACGTCGCAGGTGTAGGACGGTTCGGCACAAAGGTTGCTCTAGGCACGATTCACAATGCTCCTCACCGACTCAGCTCGTACCATCTCAAGCATTGCAGCGCTGCTCGTCGCAGCCGCAGCTTCTGTTGGTTGCCAGGACGGTTCGGAGCTAGGTGATGTTGAGGTCGAGCAGCAAACTCAGGCCATCGTCAATGGTGACTTGAGCATGAACGACGACCAGGTCGTCGCTCTCGTCTACAACAACAAGCAATTCTGTACCGGCACGGTTGTTAGCAAACGCACAGTCGTCACCGCGGCACACTGTCTTCCTCCTCACGTAAACGTTCCGCTCTTTGGCATCGAAGTTTTCTTCGGCTCTGATGTCGCAAGTGGCAACGGCACAAAGCTCCGTGTCGTTGATGGCCTCACCAATCCAAGCTGGAATGTGGACGTAGTAGCCGGAGACGTGGGTATTTTGGCAATCTCTGACGATGCCCCTGTTGAGCCTATGCCCATGGCATACCTCGACGTGAGCGTCACTGGCATGGTAGGAGCTGACGCACGCGCTGTTGGCTTTGGTGTTACGGAGGCCGATGGCGATGGCAACGGTCTGCGCCGCACAGGCATGCTTATTGTTGATCGCTACGACGCCTCAAGCCTCTTCTTGAATCCCGGTCCATCGGCGACCTGCAACGGCGACTCTGGCGGAGCACTCATCTTCATGCAAGATGGTGTCGAAGTCCTCGGCGGCATTCACTCTCGCAGCGACTGCGGCAGCTCAATCATCGCCGAACGCGTTGACGTTCACACGATGGACTTCATCATGCCTTTCATCGAGCAGCATGAAGGCGCAGCTTCTTGTGAAGCTGATGGCATGTGCGCAAGCGATTGCGAAGATCCCGACCCGGATTGCGTATGCGCTGCCGACGGTATCTGCAGCGATGCATGCGCTCACCCCTCGGCTGACTTGGACTGCTTGAGCGAGTGCCCCACCGATGGCGTCTGCGACGAGACCTGCTCCTACGACTACGACTGCGTCCAAGAGGCTGTTGCCCTCTGCCCTGATGACGCAGAAGGTTGCGGAAGCACCGAGGGCAGTTGCTCAAGCACCGGCTCTGGAAGCAGCACCTGGTTTGCTCTCAGCGTGATGCTGCTCTTCGTGAGCCGTCGTCGCCGCCAAAGCTAGTCTTCTAGGCGCGTGACCGGTCACCGAGCTGGCCGCCTAGGATAGTCACTGTAGCCATCAAGGGCGGTGGCAGAGTTCAGGCTTTGCCAAGCGATTCTGGCTAGTTGAACTGAGATCTCTGACGAGGTTCCTGGCACGTATGTTGCATACGTGCACGGTATGGCAAAGCGCTCCGCCTTCCCAGCAATCCTTCTCGCAGCCCTCATAAGCTTCGGTCTAGCAGCGTGTGCTCCGGACTTAGGCTCCTACGATCCGAGTCGTGGAAAGGCCGATGAGTTTGGGAGCTGTTACGAGACCGCCGAGTGCGGGACGCGCAACATCGAAGTCATCTTCACGAATCCCTTCTGCGATGAGTGTACTAGTGCGGAGAAGACCGTGCTGCTGGAGAACTCGGAGATAATCAAGCGCGTTACCCAACTCATCGACGGATCTTCACAGCGCATCGACATCGCCCAGTTCACCTTCAGCCGCAAGGACATTGAGGCGGCGCTCATCGCAGCACACGAGCGAGGGGTCGAGATTCGACTTGCGATGGATGCGAGGCAGGACCGGGACGGAAGTCTGTCGAGGCGTCTGGTTGATGCCGGAGTGAGTGTTCGCTTCATCAGGGGCAAGGCTGCTGGAACCGATCGCTTCGGACTGCTCCACACCAAGTTCATGATGGTCGACGGCCAGACCTTGCTCACGGGGAGCAACAATTGGTCATCGACGGGAACGTCTATCAACAACGAGAATACGATGATCATTACGGGCGAAGCCGGTGATGAGCTAATCGATGGCTTTGCATGCAACTTCGAAGCGATTTGGGCTTCGAAGGTCGACGAGGCCGCTGAGTGCAGCGGCGACAACGTCTTCTTCACTCCGGGGTCCGCTGCGCGCATTGCCCTACGCGACAGCATTCGCTCTGCTGACACATCTATCGATGTGCTCATGCACCACTTCACCTTCACGGACTTGGCAAAGGAGCTCGCCAAGGCACAGGAGGCTGGCGTGAGCGTTCGCCTCATCGTCAATGAGGCAGACCGAGGTGAAGTTGCCAGTAGCAGCTTCCAACGTCTTCTTGAGGCAGGTGGGCAGATTCATTTCAAGCGCGTCAACGAAGACGCGTACCAGTTCATGCACAATAAACTCGTCATCATCGACGGCGAGGTGTTGATCAACGGCAGCGGCAACTGGTCGGGGTCAGCCTTCTTCAATAACTACGAGAATTTCGTACGGTACTTCGAGCCCGATGTCATTCGGCAGTTTGAGGACATGTACGATAGGCTTTGGACTTGGTCAGTGAGCGCCGACGGATTGGACGCAGGGCTCTCTGGCGCCGAGCAGCATGCAGCGGAGACCAGTGCCTTCTACGGCAATCTGCACGCGCATTTTCACGCCACGCATACCGACGGCGCCGGCGAGCACAAACTCGATGACGGCAAGGACCACCAGCTCGATGAGGCCGGCGAGCCTCTTGGTGCCGAAGTTGGAGATGACGTCGCGACCGCCGCCTTGAACGCCTACAGGTACGCTCAGCGCGATGGCGGCTTGGATTTCATGGCCCTCTCACCACACGTCAACAATGAAAACCCGGCAGACGGCCCCGACATGGCCAACATGAGCCAGGAGTCGTTTGATGAGATGCGGGCAATGGCGGATCACATGAACGAGACTGAGGCTGGCAACTTCGTTGCACTCGCCTCGATGGAGTGGAGCACCAACTCTAGTGGCAACCACCTGGGCATCTTCGGAATCGGCGCACTCGCCAAGGTTGAGCGCGGCAGATTCGACAAGCTCTACGATAGCTTCTTGCACGAACGTCGCGCATCCGGGGAGCGGCCACTGGTCATGATGAATCACCCACGTACCCTGCGTGAGAACGAAGAGTACCTTACCGGGAGTTGGGACCAAATCTTCGGCGTCAACTTGCAAGAGATTCCCAACAACTCGCAACGCAAGAAGAAGTTCAACGACTATGGTCTCGATGACTACTCGCCGCTGCGGGATGTCCTGCCTTCTTGGATAGATGGCACCGCTATGCCCGATGAGAGCATCGTCGACCAGACGCTGCAGAACGTTCGAGCCGCGAGTGCTCCCTATGCGCGCCTCATGGAAGTCACGATGGGACGCGGCAACGAGTTCGGCGATGAGTCGTCTCGCAACCCGAGCCTCATCGAGGACGAAGAGGGCAATATCGTGCGCCGTACCAAAGTACACACCGACTTTGACTACTACCTCTCTCGAGGGTTCAGGGTCGCGCCGGTAGCGAACCACGACAATCACTTTGCGAACTGGGGCACAGGGCACTCAAGCCGCACTGGAGTGGTAAGCGACTCGCTCTCTAAGAAGAAGCTGCTCGATACCCTCGACCGACGGCGCGTTTTCGCGAGCGAGGATGAGAATCTGAGCGTGCACTTCTACGCGAACGATCGGGTGCCCATGGGATCGGAGACTGCAACGACCGACTCCTCGGTAAAACTCTCAGCTCTGATAGCCGACCCCGATTACAGCGGCGCCTACGAAGTGCGTGTCTTCCACGGAGCGATCGACGGCACCGGCATCAAGCAAGTATCGTCGACCCGCCTAGCCGAAGACGGCTGGTTGGAACTCGACCTAGACCTCACCTCCGGCAGTACCAATGTTGTCTACCTCGAAGTCTTCGAAATCGACGCCAACCGCATGGCCTGGACCGCCCCCATCTGGATTGAGTCCTTGCAATAGGAGCCATCGGGAGCCATCGGGGTCACGTTCTACCCCTGCAAGAGTTGGAATCTACTGCGGTTCTCAGCGGAAGTGGCGTTCTTCAGATTGCTGCCCCTATTTGTTTCGTGGCCTGGTGCTCCTCACCAGGCTCTCTCCGATCGGGGTCACGTTCGAGGAGTGCAAGTCCTTAGGATCAAAGAGGAACTCTGCTGGGTTTGGGGGGGGCAGAGAATCCTGCCTTCCATAGATTTCAGGTGCTTCTCGCAAATCGCAAGACTCCCTGAGATCCTTAGGGATTTCACGAGGTTGTAGGGGGAGAACGTAACCCCTATTCGCTATTCGACGGCGTGGCAGGCGACTCGGTGGCCGTTCTTGCCGAGGCTGATGAGCTCGGGGTTCTTGGTCTTGCAGGTGTCTTCGACGTCTGGGCATCGGGTGTGGAAGGGGCAGCCGGTGGGCAGGGTGATGGGCGAGGGTACGTCGCCTTCGAGCAGGTCTCGGGCACTGCGGTCTCTTGGGTCGTCGACGGGGATGGCGCCGAGCAGTGCCTTTGAGTAGGGGTGCTGGACGTCGGCTTCTAGGTCGTCACACGGCAACTCTTCGACGATGTAGCCGAGGTACATTATGAGCACGCGCTCACAGAAGTGCTGAACCACTTTGAGATCGTGAGAAACAAAGAGGTAGGAGAGGCCGAACTCGCCTCGCAGCTCATTGAGCAGGTTGAGGATCTGCGCTTGGACAGAGACGTCGAGGGCGGAGACTGGCTCGTCGGCAAGGATGAACTCTGGGTTCACAGTCAGCGCGCGAGCTATGCCAACACGCTGACGCTGGCCGCCGGAGAATTCGTGGGGATACTTGCGCCGTACGGCCTTCGAGAGCCCTGAAAGTTCGAGAAGCTCGTCGATGCGCTTTGAGACTTGCTCCGGCGGCACGATCGCGTGGAAGAACAGAGCCTCGCTGAGGATCGTCTCGATGGTCATTCGCGGATTTAGCGAACCATAGGGATCCTGGAAGATCATCTGCATGCGCTTCTTGAGAGGGCGTAGCTCGCGATACGAGAGCTTGCCAATATCTGTGCCTGCAAACTCGATCTTGCCCGACGTCGGATCAAGTAGGCGTACCAGAGTTTTGCCAAGTGTCGACTTTCCACAGCCAGACTCGCCGACCAGGCCGACGCACTCGCCTTTGTGAATCTCGAGATTCACACCGTTGACCGCGTGCACTCTTGCAACTTCTCGCCCTAGTATGCCACCGGTTATTGGGAAGTGCTTGACCAGGTTCGTGGCCTTCACTAGTGGCGCGTCGCTCATGAGTTGTCCTCGCTAGAATCCACTACATCGGAGACAAAGAAGCATCGCGAGCTTTGCCGCTCCCCAACTTGCACAAGGTCTGGTTCTTCCTGCCGACAGCGTTCTTGTTCAACATCGCAACGACCTTGGAAGCGACAGCCCTTTGGCAGCTTCTTGAGATCTGGAACCATACCTTCGATGGATTCGAACTTGGCTCCTGCGACCCGTTTTCCGCGCTTGGGAATCGAGCGAAGGAGCGCCCTAGTGTAAGGATGAGCCGGCTTGTGAAAGATGTCGTCAATGCCCGCTTCTTCGACGACTTGCCCGGCGTACATCACGAGCACTCGATCGCAGACTTCCGCCACCACTCCGAGATCGTGAGTGATGAGGACGACCGCCGTGCCGAGCTCCGTCTTGAGATCGCCGATGAGGCGGAGGACCTGAGCTTGAATCGTCACATCTAGGGCCGTCGTTGGCTCGTCCGCGATGAGAATCTCAGGATTGCAGGCCAGGGCCATGGCAATCATGACGCGCTGGCGCATGCCACCGGATAGCTGATGCGGATACTCGTTAACCCGCATCTCCGGCGAAGGCATCTTAACTTTGTGCAGCATCTCCAGAACACGCTTTGCTCGTTGCGCCCTGTTCAGGTCCTTCTGGTGTAGACGCAAACTCTCGTCGATTTGCCAACCCACGGTGAAGACCGGGTTGAGAGCACTCATCGGCTCCTGGAAGATCATTGCAATCTTGTTACCGCGAATCTTCTGCATGCGTTTGTCGCTGGCAGAGACCAAGTCTTCTCCGTGGAAGAGCACCTTGCCGCCCGTGATCCTTCCGGGAGGCGAGGGGATGATGCGCATCAGAGTTTTACTGGTTACTGTCTTGCCGCTGCCTGATTCGCCGACGATACCGAGGGTTTCGCCTTTCTCGAGAGAGAAACTCACCTTGTCGATAGCGTGCACGACCCCCTCGTCGGTGAAGAAGCTTGTGCAGAGCTCTTGGACTTCTAGGATTGGTTCGTTCATTTCACTCTCCTAGAGGCTCTTGGGATCGAGCGCGTCTTGCAGCGCGTCGGCAAAGATGTTGAAACTAAGGACCAGCACGAACATGGCGAAGGTTGCCGCGCCGATTTGCCAGTAGAAGCCGTTGATGAGCTCGGCCTGGCTCTGTTTGATCATGATGCCCCAGGAGGGTTCCCGTTGAACTCCAAGGCCGAGGAAGGAAATGATGACCTCGGATTTGATGGCGGCGACGAAGAGCAGGGCGAAGTACACCAGGACGATGTGCATCGTGTTAGGGATGATGTGGCGGAAGATGATGCGCCAGTCCCCATAACCCATGGCCTTGGCACTATGGATGTACTCGGCCTCGCGAAGTTTGATGACCTCGCCGCGAACCATGCGGCACGGGCCTACCCAGGATGTGGCGATGAAAGCGACGTAGAGTCCCATGATGCCCTTGCCTGCGATGTAGGTGAGCATGATGAGCAGCAACAAATAGGGGATGGACTGCACAACCGAGTACAGCCAAACGATGAAGTCATCAACGCGCTTCCCAAAGTAGCCGGCGATGGCGCCCAGTATCGCCCCAATCGTCGAGCCGACGAGAGCGGAGACTAGCCCAACGCCAATGGCGATTTTGGCGGAGTAGAGCATGCGGGCAAAGATGCTTCGCCCTTGCCTGTCTGTGCCAAGCCAGTGCAGCCAGCTTTCGCCGCTTGGCTGCATGTACTTCTCTCCTACGCGCTCTTCGAACGCCAATCCCAGGATTCCAAACTTCACTGCTATCGCCACGAGCACGTAGCAGATGATGAGAGAGAGGCAAACCAGAGCCCACTTGTCGCGTCGAAGCTTGCGAATTGGGCGGCTATTCCAAAAGGGACTCATTTGAGCCTCACTCGCGGGTCGACGACAGCGTAGAGCACGTCGTTGAGAATTGTCGAGAGAATGAAGAGCAAGGAGATCAGTACCGAGAGTGCCTTGATGACGGGGAAGTCATCAGTGTCGAGTGCCGCCAGCAGCATGCTGCCGATTCCAGGGATGCCAAAGAACTGTTCTAAGAGAAGAGACCCAGTCACCAAGAACGGGATGGAGATCATGACACGGGTCACGATGGGGATGAGTGCATTCTTGAGAACGTGCACAAACATGACTCGGCGTTTTGATGCGCCCTTGGCGTAGGCTGTTGTCACGTGGTCTTTTCCAACTTCTTCGACAAAGACTGAACGGTAGAAGCGGGTGTCATAACCGACGCCGACGATGACTTGGATGATGATCGGCAGGATGAGGAACTGCCAGCGAGCACCGAAACCGGGCTCGTAGCCGTGGATTTGAAATATGGGCAGCACAAAGGCGAGCAGGTATTGGAGCACGACGATGTACACCAAGAAGCTCACGCTCATGCCAAAGACCGCCATGATCATGATGGCTCGATCCGTCTTTCTCCCTCGGAAGTATGAGGCTATGAGAGCCAGGCATATAGCTAGGAGCGACGTGAGTAGCAGCGCCGGCAAGGTTAGACTCACAGACTTGCCCGCGCCTTCGGAGATCATTTCGCCTACGGGGCGGTCGGTCTTTAGCGAGTTTCCAAAGTCGAAGGTGACGACCTCCTTCATGTATCTGAGGTACTGGACAGGATAGCTCTTGTCGAAGCCCTGTTCCCGATCGAACTGAGCTATGTCTTCGAGCGTCGCATCCTTGCCGACGTGAGCGGCTGCCGGGCTGCCCTTCATTACGTGCAGGCCCAGAAAGACTGCCATGGTGACACCCAAGAGTATGGGAATGCCCCAAAGGAGACGGCGAACGATGTAGGGCCACATGTTAGTTGGTCTCCTTGATGTTCAGGTACTTTCGCCAGTTCTTGTGAATCTCGTCGGGAAGTAGATTTGTGAGGCGCCCGTGCCAAAGGTAGAAGCGAATGCGAGCCATGTGCCCCAGCGAAGGCACGTCCTCTATGAGAATTTCACGCATCTGTTGATAGATGGAGGTTCGTTCAGGACTGGGCTGGAGGATGCTGCCTCGAGCGTAGAGTTCGTCGTACACAGGGTTTGCGTAATTGAAATTATTCGAACCCGGCGCTTCGTTCGGACCGTAGAAGAGCTGTAAGAAGTTCTCTGCGTCTGGGTAGTCGGCGCCCCACGAGAGACCAAACATTTGGGCTCGCTTCTTTTTGAGCTTGGTCGAAAGCTCAGAGAAGCTGTTGATGTTGACGGTGAGTTTGATGCCGATGCGTTTGAGAGCCCGGGCAAAGACTTCCGCCTGCTCTTCAGAGTTGCCGCTATTGCTCGTATCGAGTTGCAGGGACGGCAGCCCTTTGCCACCAGGGTATCCTGCCTTGACCATCAGCTCCTTGGCGCGTTCGAGGTTGGGCCCCCTGTACGGAGAGGTCACACCCGCGACATAGGAGTCGAGCCCAGGAGGTACAGGGGCGTCATAGAGCACGCAGGTGCCGTTGTAGAAGGCGTCGTTGATTTCTTCCCCGTCCAGCGCCAGGGAGATGGCTTGCCTCAGATATTTGCTACCTGGGGCTGTGCCGACCACCGGATCTTGCATGTTGAAACCTCGGTAGATGAACTCGAGGAGGAAGAGATTGTGATTTTGGATGCCCTCCTTGGTGAAGTTCTCACGCAGCGTGAGGTCTTTGTGCATGACTGCGTCGTGGTACTCGGCAGGCATTTGCACCATGTCTAGGTCACCGGTTCGGAACTTGAGCCACATGGGCTGATCTTGCTCGTAGACTTGGTAGACCATGGCATCTATCAGCGGGACCTTCTTGCCGGCATCTTCGAGCATGTGCTGATACTCAGGACTCGCCTCAGTCGGATAGAAGACATCCCTATACGTTGGATTCTTGTCGAGAACAATTCGGCTTCCGCGGGTCCATTCTCGCAAGACGAATGGGCCTGTTCCGATAGCTCGGTTGCCGAAACTATCGCCGTAGTGCTCGGTACATTCTCTCGGAACCACGTAGGCGTAGTTCATGGCGAGGATGTAGAGAATCTGTGGGAAAGGGCGAATCAACTTGATCTGCAGTTGGTATTTGCCGGTCGCTTTCAGCCCCTCTACTGGTGCATCCCACTCAAATGGGGCAGTGCCGCGTTCAGACATGCGTTTCTGAAACGCATCGAAGCCGACGATTCGGTCTCTGTACACCCAGTAACCAGTTGGGTGCTTCTCCTTATCCGCGTTGCGCTTGTACGAGTAGATGAAGTCCTGCGCGACGAGTTCGCGCCCCTTTCCACCTTCGAAGCACTCGTCGTCGTGAAAGTAGACGCCTTCGCGAATATCGATCGTGTAGGTGAGACCATCCTCCGAAATTTTCGGAAGGGCCTTGGCGAGCAATGGCTCGATCTCGTAGGGGCGAACGAGGTATTTGTAGGTGAAGAGGCCCTCGTAGGTCTGCGATTGAATCTCATTGTCGTAGGAGCTTGAGCTGCCGACAGGATCGAGAGTGCCAACCTTGGCGCGCACTGCGAGGTGAGCAACTTTCTTGCCCTTCTCCCATGCGGGCTTCTGCTTGCACCCCGCGCCAGTGCAAAGGGCGACACATGCAATGACCGCGATCGAGAGCAGAGGGGCAATCGCGTTGGGGCGCAGGCGCATTGGGACGGGTCTTAGCACACGCCAGAGAGCTGGATTCAGTGGGGATCCCACATGCCGCAGTGCGTCGAAGTACCCAAACATGGGCAGTGCTTCCGTATTCCCATGTAGGGCCGTGTCTGATACATATCGCGCGCAAACGAAGGGAAGTGCATGTCAGAAGAATCAGACCAGGTCGAAGAATCAAAGCAGGTTGAAGGCCAGCTCTACACCCCAAAGCCAGGTGAGGCACAGCTCACGCCAAGAGCTGTAATCCTTGGTTGCTTCATTGGTGGCTTGGTCTCGGCCATGAACATCTCGTTCGGCCTGAAGATCGGTTGGACCGTGGGTGGCTCTCTGATGGCGGCCATTCTCGGCTACGCGGCCTTCTCCATCTTCACGAGCAAAGATCCAACGGTGCTCGAAACCAACATCTGCCAAACCACAGGCTCGGCAGCAGGCACGATGGCTTCCGCCGGCGGTCTGGTTGCCCCCATTCCCGCGATGTTCTTGCTCGGCAACGAGATTCCCCTATGGGGAATGTTCGCTTGGGTAACTTCGGTGGCCTTCCTCGGTGTCTTCTTTGCGGTTCCACTTCGCAAGCAGTACGTCGAAATCGAGAAGTTGCGATTCCCAACCGGCACCGCGACCGCAAATACCATCGTCTCGATGTTTGCAACCGGCGCTACCGCACTGGCTCAAGCTCGTGTCCTTGTCTGGATTGCAATCGTAGCTGGGGCTTACTCATTAGCTTCGTTCTTCATTCCATATATGGAGGCTGTCCCAACCGCGATGATCGGCGGAGTCTTTGCTACGGCGGCTGCTTGGCAATTCAAGCTCTACCTCGGCCCAATGCTCTTTGGGGCTGGATTCCTTATTGGACCTCGCGTAGCCATCTCCTTGCTCCTTGGCGCCATTGTCTCTTGGGGCATTCTTGCTCCACTATCTCTGCATCAGGGATGGGTCGACGGGCCAATCATGAGCCTTGCAACCGGACCTCGGGGTTGGATTCTCTGGCCCGGCGTCGCCATCATGCTTGCGGACGCTCTCATGTCGCTGGCCCTCGCTTGGAAGACCATCAGCCGCACGTTCCGCTTCACGAAGGACGAAGGTCCCGTGGATCCAGAAGCCATACCCAATCAGTGGTGGATTGCTGGCCTCGCCGCCGGCACCGTCTTGGTGAGCGTTATGGCGCTCCTGCTCTTTGATATTCCCATCTACATGTCGCTAATTGCGGTCGCTCTCTCTGCCATTCTCGCCGCTATTGCGGTGCGTTCTACCGGCGAGACCGACATCAATCCGGTCGGCGGAATGGGCAAGGTCACTCAGTTGGTCTTCGGTGGCGTATCCCCCGGCAGCATTTCAACCAACCTCATGGCTGCCTCGATTTCTGGCGCTGGCGCCTCTCAGGCTGGCGACATGATGCAAGACCTCAAGACCGGGCATCTCCTTGGCTCGTCGCCACGCAAGCAGCTGCTCGCTCAGCTCATGGGAATCCCCGCCGGTTGCTTCTTTGCGGTTCTTATCTTCTACCTATTCAAGTCTCAGTACGAGTTTGGCGGAACCGAGTATCCCGCACCCGCCGCCTTTGCATGGAAGGCTGTTGCTGAGCTCATGGCTCAAGGCTTCAGTGCTTTGCCGACAAACGCCGTTTGGGGCATGGTCTTTGGCGGTCTCTTCGGAATGGCGATGCCACTCTGCAAGAAGTTCTTCCCGAAATCGGCTCCGTACCTTCCAAGTGGCCTTGCCTTCGGCATCGCCTTCATCGTGCAGGCCTTCTACAGCATCACGATGTTCCTCGGTCTCCTGGTCTACCTCTTCTGGAAGAAGAGAAAGCCCAAGGCTGCAGAGGTCTTCGTCTTCGCAGTCGCCTCCGGACTCATCGCCGGCGAAGGTCTAATGAACATTGTCAAAGGCCTGCTCTCCATGGCTGGCGTCGAGCCCTTGATCTAGGAATCGATTATGCCTACCTGCAAAGAATGTGAAGAAGAAGTAGACGAGGTCTTTCGAGTGAAGGTCGACGGCAAGTTCCGCAAATTCTGCGAAGAGTGCGTCGACATCAAGCGAGAAGAGGCCGAGATTGCTGGCGAGGCGCTTGGCGCCATGCAAGACATGATGGGCTACAAGGGCCGCTAGTCTCTACAACCCGAAGAACTCGATCGCCGTGGCTGTAGTGGCCGCGGCGATTTCGTTTTCGGGTAGGTCCAGGCACTCGGCGACCGTGTTGAGAACGTAGGGGAGGTGAGCTGGCACGTTGCGGCGGCTCTTTGGCTTCGGGCGAATCGTGCGGGGCATGAGGTAGGGCGCGTCTGTCTCGAGCATCAGGCGCCCTAGGGGAATCTCTCTGAGGAGTTCGCGCAAGTGCAAGCCCCTGCGCTCGTCGCAAATCCAACCGGTGATGCCGATGTAGAGGTCCAGGTCTAGATAGGCCCGGAGCGTTTCGGCATCGCCGGTGAAGCAGTGGACTACGGCTCTTGAGAAGCTAGCGCGTTGCCGCCCAAGGATGGCAAGCTGATCGTCCTTGGCATCTCGTTCGTGAAGGAAGAGCGGCATCTGCATCTCCGAGGCGAGCTCGACCTGCGCTTCGAAGCAGCGCCTTTGATCCACCGGCGTCGAGAAGTTGCGATTGTAGTCGAGGCCGCACTCACCGATGGCGACGACTTCGGGACGCTGCGCCAAGTTGCGCAACGTATCGATGGAGCTATCGTCAAAGTCCTTTGCGTGATGCGGGTGAATGCCTGCGGTGGACCAAAGCGTGCCGCAATGTTCACTTGCCAGAGTCGCCGCAGCTTCGCTACCGGCTAGTGATGTTCCCGTAACGACCATGCGGTCGATGCCGACCTCTGCTGCGTCGCGAATTACCGCAGGCCGGTCTTTGGCGAAGCTCTTGTCACAGAGATTCACGCCTATGTCGATGAGCCGGCTCATACAGCTCGCTTCTATCAGAACGAAGGCAACGCCTGCTATACTTACTGTCTTGCATGTCTTGTCGGATATGGGCGGGGGAGCACCAGAGTCGGTCGACTTTGACACCTACGAGCTGGTCTTAGAGCAGGCTTCTCGCGTTCGATTCCGGACCGCCTTGAACGAGGACATGCCCACGGAATCCGATCCACAGCCCACCAACGAAGAGCGGAACAGCCTCGATGACTGGATCCACTGCGGCTTGACGCCGTAGCAGGGAGTCTCTCCCATATTGGGCCTGTAACCCCTTGTAACCCTGGGTGCCCTTCTCTTTCACTAGCCATCCGGCGTATGCTTGGGCGCATGGAGGAACGAGCATGCACCCAGATATAGGTACGGTGGTTGCTGGCAAGTACGAGCTTTGCGAGCTGGCTGGCGAGGGCGGTATGGCCACGGTATGGAAGGGGAAGATGCACGGTGCTGCGGGCTTCTCTCGGCCGGTCGCAGTGAAGAAGATGAAGCGGCAGTTTGGAACCCTGCGTGAGTACATCGATATGTTCGTTGAAGAGGCACGGGTCGGCGCGGCCATGCAGCATCCGAATATTGTGCAAGTGCTCGACTTTCTCCAAGATGACTTTGGCAGCTACTACCTCGTACTGGAGTGGGTAGAGGGCATCGACCTGCATCAGCTAGTCTCGACCTTTCGAAAGGCAAAGCATCCGCTCCCATGGGGGCTCGTTGCCGCCGTGGGAATCGGCGGTCTAGGCGGTCTGAGCATCGCCCACGAGAGGCTCGACAAAGACGGAAATCCCGCCCCCATCGTGCACCGAGATGTTTCGCCCCAGAATCTGCTGCTATCGAGCCGCGGCGAAGTCAAACTTGCCGACTTCGGATTGGCTCTTGCCAAAGATCGCATCGCTATGACCACGATGCAGGGCATGGTGAAGGGCAAGCTCTCCTATCTCTCACCAGAGGGTGTTAGCGGGCAAAAGGCCACTGCAGCCTCAGATATATTCGCAATGGGGACGGTTCTCTGGGAAGCAGTCGCCGGCTGTCGACTCTTCGACGGCAAGGATGATCTCGAAGTATTCAAGAAGGTGAAGTCCGCAGAAGTACCGCCGCTCGCAAAGAAGCGAGAGGGGCTCCCTCAAGGCCTTGTAGGCGCCATCGAAAAGTCACTGTCTGTCAAACCCGAGGATCGGTTTTCTAGCGCTCGCGAATTTGCGATGGCGCTATCAGAACTTCTCGGAGGCTCGAGGAATGCGGATCGCGCTCAGGAACTCTTGAGTCAGGCCGTGGGTGAAGTGAAGAGGTGGCGCAGCGAAGAGGCGCTCCTTACGGCTAATGGCGACACTCCAGTAGAAGCGTCGACGTCGTGGGAGGATGTCGAGATTGAGTTCTCCGAAGTCGCGAAGTTGCCCAAGGTAGAACAAGACCGGGAGAGCCTGGAGTTCTGGTTCTCGAAGATCGAGAACAAGATTCCGAGCAAGTAGCCCGCCGCCCCGCCGCCCCACCGCCCCGCTACGTCGCTGCAGCAGCGGAAGCCGACTGTCTCAAGGATCGATTCGACCGAGGCGCTGCTGTTGCGGAAGTGGCATGTCGCCGCAGACCCAGGCGTTGTGTAGCCTCCGCCGCGAAGAACCGCGATTTCGACGTCGCCAGTAGGAGTTACTGCAGCTTCTCTCATCCTGGACACCTTCGCTTCCACCGCTAGCGTCGGGCCTAGATGCCTCGTGCCGGTAGATGTAGAAATCGAGACCGCTGTGATTGATTTGCACCATGTCATCAATGACGCGACCCGCGCCGCTGCTGTTGTCGATGACCCCATCGCAGTCGTCGTCTAGGCCGTTGCAGACTTCTTGCGTAGACGCGCCGAGGGCGTCGGGTAGCGCAGTCAAATCGCAAATGGTGGCGCTGGAGTCACTCGGGTCGCAACTGCGAACTCCGCCGTCGCGACATATTCCGAGCTCGCCATTGTCACACTCTTGTCCAATATCTGTGAATACATCGTCGGCAAGCCCATCGCAGTCACCATCGAAACCATCACAGAGAGTCTCTTGCAAGAGGATGCCATTGGGCACGGTTGGGTCGAACTCCACGGTCGATGCGTAGTCGCAGTACCAGCGGCTCTCCCCATCGCGATCCTCACAAATCATGCTGGTGCCTTCGCAGGGAGTGCCAGCAGTGACGCGGCATTGCCCTGAAGGAGGCGGCGGCAGTCATCATCGAGACCGTTGCAAACCTCCGTACCCGGGCCCTCCTCTCCAACGCACACCATATTGCCGGCAATGCAGAGGTTGGTTCCGAACTCACACGTACCTTGGTCGGTTGTGCCGCACTGGGTGCCGACGAGCGGATCGTCCTCATCTATGGCCCCATCGCAGTCGTTGTCGATGCCATCGCAGAGGTCGACGCCGGTCGGCGTACAATCGGGGATGCAGCTTAGCCCTTCGTCGACTAGGTTGTTGCAGTTGTCGTCGATTCCATTGCAGATCTCGACACCGGCAACCTGCCCAGGGTTTGTGATGTCGCAGACCGTGCCGTCACCGGCGACGTTGCAGATTCGATTGCCGGTGCCTTGGCAAATGCCCTGGCCGCCATCGTCGCACACGTCTCCTTTCGACGGGAAATCCTCATCGATAAGGCCATCGCAATCATCATCGAGGTCGTTGCAGGTTTCGAAAACAATGGAATCAGATACGATGGAGGCGAGCGCATTGGCTAGTTGATCTTCATCGCCGACGAGGAAGGCGTCTTGTCCGCTCAAAGAGCCTGCGTTGGTGATGGCGTTGAGCTCGGCCTCTTCGCTGGCGAGCACCGAGAAACCAACGAGGAAAGTCTCTACGCCGAGGTCGGCTAGCACCGCTGCTGCTGCGCCCGCGGGGGCGCCGTTGCAACTCTCTGCTCCATCAGTGAGTAGGATGACGCCGTACGTTTTGCAGCCCCCGATGGCAGCCGCATCGCATTCGACGACAGGGTCGAGGAAGTCGCGAGCGGCTTCGAGAGAACCTGCCAAGGGAGTGGGCCCTGTTCCGCGGAGCTCGCAGTCGCCGCCACCTCCGAAGTCGCAGTGGTCGCCAGAGACTTGCGTATTGTCAAAACTGGACTCCTGATGGTCTAGCCACATGAGGTACTGATTGATGTCGGAGCCAAAGCCCACCACAACATCTGCTCCACGCCTTGGTGGCCCACAGCTGCCGGCGTAGTTGATGCACTCATCGCCACCTGAGGTGGGGCGAATATCGATATTGCCCAAACTTGGGTGGTTGATGGAGCACTGAACCGCGCCTGTGTTGTCCGTCGGGTTGTCGTACGAGCAGCACGAGTCGGAACGAATCCGCCTGCGCACGCAGCCAAGGTCATGTCATCACAGGTGAGGGGAGCGAAGCCCTCGTCGATGAGGTCGTCGAAGTCGTTGTCGTAGCCATCGCAAATCTCACCTACGAAGGCACCGGAGATTTGCAGCTCGCCCGCGCCGCCGCCGGCTTCGCCTCGGCAGATCGTGCACACGCCACCGAGGCCGCCATTCACGTTGAAGACGGCCTCGTCTTCGATGCTTGCGGACACGCCGGAGAGCACGGTGATGATGCCGCCACCGCCACCGCCGCCGCCGCCGCAGTCGTCACAGGCTCCATTCTGCTGAAAGCCCAGAGGGCCGCAGACGTCGTCTTGTTGGGTATCACCACCGAGTCCACCTGCGGACGAGACGTTCGCCGTTGCGCCAATGGTCACGGTATCTGCAGCGATGAGAAGTGAGCCTCCAGCGCCGCCCCCAGCCGAGTCATTAACGGTTCCGCAGCCTCGCCTACCCTCGGTTGTGATGGTTCCGTCTATGCTGATGGTGCCTGTGAGACCTGCGTTTACCGCTGCCAGAACAATTCGGCCGCCACCGGGGCCAGAGGTATTGTCGCCGCCAAAGCCATCGTAGCAACCCTTGTCGCCGCCCCCCGCGCCAAATTCAGGTTCGTAGATTGAGTGAAAGAAGGGCAGACCAGAGGTTGGATCGGAGCCGTCGCACTGACGCTCGCCAGGGTCCGCCCCCGCTCCATTCGTGCAGCCGGCAAGACGGGCGTTGCCGCCAGCATTGAGACCGCCGCCGCAGGCCTCTTCGAACTCCGCAGGGAACTCACAAGTCGCATTGTTCGAGCCGCACAGTCCGTTGCAGTCCTTCGTGCCCTGGCCACCGCGACCGAAGTGTACGCCACCTCCGCCTGAGTCGAAGACCTCGCAGTCACCACGACCGCCGGCCGTCGCATTGGGCCCAGCACCATTGTCACATAGAAGGGTTTGATAGCCGGCACCAACCGCAGAGATGGTTGACGTCGAATCGACGAAGATTGAATCGGCGCGCAACTCCAAGTTGCCAGTACCGATTGCGTCCGCCCCATCGAAGCTGTTTACCTGGATGGTCGCACCGTTGATGACCCGGATCGTGTCTCAGGTGAAGACACCGCTGAGCTCACAGACTATGCCATCCACAATCATATCGTTCGGATCACTAGCATCGCAAGGGGCTGCCAAAGACTCGCTTCCCCAAATGAGTAGAACGGCTAGAACGGCAAGAGGGATTCTCGAAACCATAGTTGCCGATTGTATCGCGTTCCGTGGGCCAATAGTACTGATTCCGAGCAAAGTGCGGCAGGGCTACGATTGTCTCACTGCAGCGGCAACGGCCGATCGGCCGTTGCCGCTGAGAGTTATACCCACATCTTCTCTACCGCGTAGGCGCCGCCTTGCGCGTGAGACTGGAGTTGGGAGTTATCGGATTAGCGGGCCGAGAGACCTGCGTCTTTGCAGGTAGTGCCAGATGCCGATGCCGAGGGTTGGCACGCTCACAGCAAGCACACTCCACCCAACTATCACGTAGCTACGATCATCGAAGAAGTGCAACAACGCAGCGCCGCCCCCGAGCATTGCGAGGGTGGTGCGAGTATAGCCGAGCAACGTTCTCTCGTTAGCGACAATAGTTCGATCGATAGCCAGTACGTCGCGCAGCGTTAGCTCATCCTTTTCGAAGCGTGCGTAGGTTTGTCGTTTCATGATTCGTCTCAGTGCTATCGCAGAGGTGCCAGAGGTTGGTGCGACTACTCGCTGGTGCGCCTGAGGACGAATAGGCCTCTGGCCGTGTCGCTCACGACGATGTTGCCACTGGCAAAGAAAGGATAACTGCTCCAGGCACCATCGAAGGACTGGCTGCCGCATTCATCAACGAATCTGCAGGTCGTGTCATCATCTGGATGGGTATCGTAGTAGGCAAACTCGGCTGAATCACCATCTTCGATACTGCTGATGTCGACCAGCCTGAGACCACTTGTGTAGTTGGCTTGGTATGCGACGTCGCCGGCAATATAGGTATTGTGGCCGATGGCATTGCTTGGATTATCGACGAGGCCAAATAGCTTGGGCGAATCGAGGTCCCGCATATCCCAAATGTACGATCGCGTTTCTATCGCCAAGGTGAATTCGTCAAACTCATCATTCACAATGAAGAATTCATGGTCTTCGGTTAGCCAACCCTGGTGGGTGTAGCCGACGCCGTCGTATCTTATGCGCACGATCTGGGAGGGATTGGCCGGGTCGCTGAAGTCCGCCACACCGATGGACTCTTCATCTGCGGAGAAGCAAATCTCGCTACCCTGATAGTCTGTGTCTGGGCCCTGATAGACCACGCACTGCACATCATGGGTTAATACGTCGGTAGGATACGACGGCCCGCCGGCTTGGCCATTTGTCACTCCATCAGAAAAACACTGAATCGCGACTGGGCTCGTTGGGGTGGAAATATCGTAGACGAGTATGCCTCCGTTGCAGCCATCGTAGTTGCTACCGACGACATAGGCCGTGGCCGAATCTTCGTTAATGGCGATGTTGTGAGCATTGCCAAAGTCGTCGATATTGGTGGTGGCTGTGAAGACTTGGCTCTCGGTTGCGCCGCGCAGCAAGGTTAGATCAAAGATCTGCATTCCGTGATCCGTGGCCTCGCTTACGACGAAGGCATGGTCCTGGTAGACTTTGATGTCGCGCCAAGGGCTGGGGTCGCTATGGGTTGGCAAGAAACCCAGCATCACAGGGCTCGTCGGTACTGTTACATCAACAAACGCCGTGTTGGTACTGGTCCCGACGAGCGCGATTTCCGCTCCGCTCATTGGATCGGTCCACCCCCAAATATCGTTGCCGTCATGACTTGTAGCTCCCAGCGTTGGCAAGGGCACGTGAGAGAGAAGTTCGACCCCGTCCGATTGGGGCGCGGTTATGGTCGTTGTGAGATTTGCAACTCGAGAGACATCGCCTATGCGAGCTGCCACAGATACCTGCCTTGCCCCCGGCTGCTCATCGTCTGGGACGGTGAAGAGCAGGGCACCGAGGTCCTCTCCTGCGGAAACCGTCGTTGGCTCAGCTTGCAATTCGCCAACCTGACCGGACAATTCGATATCGCCTGCGAGCCCGCCGACCCGTCTAGATTCAACGATCGCTGTCTCGGTGAAGCCTTGGCCAAAGGCGGAGGGGACCGTGCGTCGAGGGTTCAGGACAAGTGCCGGTGCGGGCATTTCCTCCCCGATAGTGAGGTGCATCCCCCAAGAGTGCAGATGGCTCTCAGCAGATTCGTCATCATTGTCAAAGCTGTAGACGGAGATTTGCCATTGACCTGCAACGGGTTCGCCAACCATGTACTCCAGTGGTTCGACGGCCCGGTACTCGGCTTCCGGAAAGGCCTCGGCACTCGGGGCATCGCCGAGAGCAAAGTCGGAAACGATATCGTGGGATGCGCTATCGGCGAAGGTCAAGTCGAGATTGCTGAGACGAGTTCGCGGACTCGAAACTAGCGTCAGGGATCTTCCGGTTTCGATATGCTGCAGATAGACGACGAGGTTCGATACGTCTTCTTGCTCCACATTCACCGAGACTCGGAGGTCGTGCACGAAGCCTGTCTGATCGAGAGTAATGACGCTAGAGACAGCAAATTCAATTGGCAAGTCGGGATTGCTCTCCACGTGCTCGGTGGTGGTGAAGAGCGTCCTAGATAGAGCCCGATCGAGAACGTGGATGACGCCGTTGTCGGCTGTGATGGGGGTGGCGTCGACGAGAACGCCATCGTTGAGTCGAATGCCGTCCAGCCCATTTCTGACGTGAATCTCCGTACCCTCTAGGGTTGTCGCTGCTGTGACGCTTCGCAGGTCTTCGGTCGTGAGGACTCCCTCGTGGATGTGATAGGCCACCAGCTCGCCAAGGCGGTCTTCGGGCAAATCGCTTGGTTCGAACTCTGTATCGGTGAATGCAAAGAGCGTGTATGGGCCCTCGCCATCCAACGTATCGAGAAGCCCCGTGTCTCGGAGAGCACCTTCAAGGGAGGAGAAGCGCGCTCCAGCCCTGATGTGATCACCAATGGTATGAAGGGGCCTTTTATTGTCACCGCAGTCGGCCGCGACTCCTACTAGGAACACTGCCAGGAGAGCCAAGATGGTACGACGCACACCAGCTGGTACCAACCTTCAGTATGGTAGTCAATTGCCGGTTGCGAATAGCGCTCGAAAGAGCCGCTGCTATTCGGCGCGCTGGCCTGCGCCCATGTTCACGACCACTGAGAAAATAGCGCCCGTGATGAACATGATGATGCTGTAGACAGCTGGGGGAATCGACATTACGGGATTAGCGAGGATGGTTCCGGTCACAAGGAGCGCCGTGGTTCCATTTTGCAAACCGACTTCGAGCCCAATGGTGATGGATTGGGGGCGACTTAGGCGGGCAAGCTTTGCCAAGGCAAATCCCGTGGCCATGGTTCCCAGGTTGAGCAGAAGGGCGGCCAAGCCGGCGTCGGCAAAGAAATCTGGCAACTCAGACCACGCACCACGAATGATGCCGGCGATCACAGCGACTAGGAAAACTACCGAGGCGATGCGTACAGGCTTCTCCGCTCTATCGGCGAAGCCCGCGGCCTTCGCTCGCACTAACATGCCGATACCGACGGGGAGCACAGTGATGGCTATCAGCTGAATGATGGTCTTGCCGAGGGGGAGGCTCACCGCAATGGAATCCCCCATGAAGTGGTGCAGAGCCCAACTGCCGATAATGGGCAGAGAGAATGGAGCAATAAGACTGGCGACCGCTGTGAGAGAAATTGAAAGGGCGAGGTCACCCTTGGCCAAGTAGGCGTAGAGATTGGACGTTGTGCCGCCCGGGCAGAGGGCGAGGATCATGAGGCCGACAGCGAGCATCGGGGGCAGGGAGAGGGCGGTCGCAATAGCAAAGCCAATCGCAGGCAACAGCAACATTTGCGCCCAGAGTCCGACGAGAAATGCCTTTGGATTCTTCGAGACTCGCTTGAAGTCCCCAGTGGACAGAGCAAGGCCCATTCCGAGCATGATCACGAAAAGCGCTAGGGGTAGGACCACCTTTGTTAGTACTGTTGATTCCACGAAGTTCTCTCCTTCGCGGACCCTAGCCGATGCGACGGCAGAGGTGAAGCACGATATTTGCCTATAACTGCACAGCCTGGGGCTGGGTTTGGGCGACCCCAGCCCTCAATGCTCACTCCAGAGAACGCAGGGGACGATTCACGATTCGTAGCTACAGAGCCGCGGTTGTGACGGTAAACTCTATGGTGCCAGTCTGCCAAGTCCGGATGGAGTTGACTCCACGGGCCAAGTAGACATCGAAAGCGGTGTCGCCTAGCGGGATTTCTATCGACTCCCCATCAGATACATTCGGCTCGCTCAGAAGTTTTCTCTTCGCCCCGGTCTCGTTCACTTCGTGAGCGGAAATGCGGAGGCTATCGCCCTCACGTGTCGAGCTATCGACGGCGAGTTGAACATCTAGTGCGGTGTAGCCTTGCGCCATGAGCTCTCGAGATTGCTCCAGCGATACATGAAGCCAAGCCACTTCTGTCCACTTTGCAGGGCAGTCGATCCTGATAACGCCATCGTCACCGGTCTCGGCGGGATTGCAGTGACCGTAGGCAATCGATTGATTGTTGGTGACAGTTGTGCTCTCTGGACCAATTTCAATTGAGGTCGGCACATCCGGGACTCGGAATTCGACGGTTTCCGATATATCGGCTTGCTCTTCGTTGTCGGAGGGAACGAATTCGTCTTCGGCGACGCAGGCCCCCATGGAGATGAGGGTGGCTAGAGCTAGGCATGCTATGCGGGACACAATGACCTAGGACGCAAATCTTGTGCCGGCTTCTACGGGATCTGTTGTTGTGTTGTTTCAGACTCTTACGGGCTGTTCTCCACTCGCTAGGAAGCCTGGGCCCAGGCACAGTGTCGCCAGAGCCGGTCTAGCTCATGACAGGCAGATATGTCCGGCTGCTATCCTCGGCTTCACGCCAGCTGCACTTCTCCACCCTCTGCACCTCGCCCTGGTCGCGCCACGAATCCATACGGCTGGCCTGGTGTGCATAGGCAACTGCACAGGTGTCCGCACAGGTCTTCTCTCGGTGAAACGCCTCGCGAATGTCGGCGAGACCGTAGAGCTCCAATGGCTTGGCGGGGGTGCCGTAGCTCGACTCACATAGGTGCACCAGGCCATCTTCACAAATCGTGAAATACCGGGCACCCGATCGGCACTTCCACGATACGGATTTGTTCTCGATGAGGGCTAGTTGGAAATCCTCTGAGAGACTCCAAGTGCGGCGATTGAGGGCGCGGATCTCATCGTAGGCCGCGCGCGCAGCGTCGCTGAGGGGGATACCAGCTCCGTGGGCATCTCGCACGAGCGAGCACTTAGCATCAAACCCAAGCTCAGTGACTGCGAGCGCTACGGCAACGGCTTCCTCTGGATTTCCCGTTCCAAGTACCGAGTTCACCCGGACTCGAAACGTCGCGAGCTCGGCCAGGGCTCGTAGCTTGGGCAGTAGTGGTCGGAGACTCTTCTTGCTCACCTCGTCGGGCTCAACATTGTCGATGCTGATTTGCATGGCATAGAGTCCGGCGCGCCCGAGCGCTCTGATCTTCCGGGGACTGAGGAGAAGCCCGTTGCTATTCATGACCGGAGTCATGCCTTGATCTCTCACGTATGCAACGAGTTCGACGATGTCTGGATGCAGGAGTGTTTCGCCCCCGGTTAAGGTCACAAATACGGTGTCCAAGGCGGCGAGCCTGCGAACCCGCGCTTTGAGTGTTTCTATGGGGACAGGGAGCGACCCCTTGTCGTACTCGTGGCAGTAGCCACAACTCAGATTGCATCGCCTGGTCACAACCATGTGCGCCATGAGTGGGCGATAGGGATTCGCCGCACTCTGGACGAGCGCTTTTGCGACGCGGCCGTGATTGAGTAGGCGAGCTCTGCGATGGTGAAGTGAGCGAGGCTGGGGCATGCCTTATTGCTAATGCCAGCGCCATGCCGACCGCCAAGTAGCGAGAACACGTGCTCGCATGTGGTCTGAGCGTTGGAAGTTCACCGATATGTGTTGAGTTGCTGGCGCGAGATGGAGAACTCTGGACACAGTGATCCCAACCTGAGCGCAGTCGGGCGTTTTCCGGCTGGCCAGAGGTCAGAGATGGGCACAATTATGTATCGTCTGGCCATGCGCAACGTTCTACTAAGCTGCATCCTGCTCGCATCTAGCGTTTCTCTTGCCTCGTGCAAGGACAAGAGCTCCTCATCCTCTGAGGCTGGCACTTCATCGAAGAAGGCCGATAAACCTGAAAAACCATCCGAGGAGGCACTCATCAAGGAAGCGCTGGCAGTCCCTGGTGCGATGATTATCGATGTTCGCTCTGCAAACGAATTCGCGGGTGGGCACGTGGAAGGAGCCGTCCACATCCCGGTATTGGAAATCGAAGACCGCATTGCCGAAACTCAACCCAACAAAGACACTCAGATCATCCTCTACTGCCACCGAGGGCCCAGAGCCGCGAATGCCGAGAAGAGGCTCCGCGCGATGGGATACACCAAGCTCCTCAACGCCAAGGCCGCCAAAACGGTAGCAAAGGCGATGGGCAAGGAGCTGGTGAAGTAGTAGCTAGCCCAGAGTCTCGGAATACGCGTCGGCATTGAAACCCACGAGCAAGGTCTTGCCACGC
Source organism: Myxococcales bacterium (assembly GCA_024222395.1). Lineage (GTDB taxonomy): Bacteria > Myxococcota_A > Polyangia > Haliangiales > Haliangiaceae > NORP324. Next base: position 17,671 of record JAAEPE010000556.1, on the reverse strand, counting down.
CGGAGCGTTGGAGCTCGCAACGCGCCACTGCGGCCGAGCATCAATTTGAGCAACTCCTCGTCGTCTGGCGCATCGCTCTTCATCTTGAAGGTGAGCACCTTCTTGCCTCGGGCCACCACGACGGTTGATGCCTCGTGGGCTAGAGTCAGGGAGCTGGGCCCATCGAGCTTGTCCTTGCTCGCGTTCTGCTCTTCCTTGGTTTCGTAGTCGTTCTGCGCGAAAAACTCCCGCGCCTTTTTGCAACTCGTTCAGCCGCCACGCTGGTAGTACCAGTCGATTTTCTTTGCCATGGCGCCAAGGCTATCACGGCTATTGCGGATGCAGGCCCAGCACAGTAGGCTCCGCAGAATCATGCGAATTCTCCTCCTGTGCCTCCTCGCCTTCGCCACTACCTTCACAGCACCGTCTTGCAAGACGGCCGACAAACCCGGGGCTGCTTTGAATGCCCCGAAAACCAAGGCATCGCCCTTGCCTTCAGCGTCGCGGCCAATTTCCATTCCTGGGGCCATCGTCGCCACTGTCCATCTTCCCACCGGAGCGAAGATGGAAGGGCTTGCCAAGGCGATTGACAACATTCGGCCGGGCGCCTCCGCCATGATCGCGGCGGGTGTTCCCATGGCACTTGGGCAAGCGCTCGGGATGGATCTCTCGGCGGCGGATCTCGAGGCGCCGATCGCAGCAATTGTGCTCTCGCCCAAAAACTACGAGAAGCCTCTGGCGCTCTTGGTTTCGCCCAGGGATACCTCGGCTCTAGAAGCCGCAGCGAAAGCTGCCGGGCTAGAGGTCATCAGCAAGAATGGCCTCGCATTAGTCGGAGCGGCCAACGTGCTCGAGGTGGTTTCGAAGACTGCGTTCGAGAGCCTTGCGAGACCACCATCTTCGATGAAAGCTCGCGTCTACCCAGAGGCGCTAATGAAGAGCTACAAGGACGATGTGCACACTGCCATCGAGGAGATGGGGAGCCTCATGTCTGAGCAGCAGGGCGCCACGGGAACGGGTTTCCGAACTCTCATGCTCGCCTACGAGGAGATGATCATGGCGATTGGCGAGCAGACGGAATTCGTCGAGCTAGGTATTGGTGCTTCTGATGGTGCTTCTGATCTCTTCTTCCGAATGCGGCCCCGCAGTGGCACGACGATGGCTTCACTCGCAGCGGCTCAGGTTGCCTCCACGCACGACCTCCTTGGCAAGCTGCCTGCAGATTCGACAAGCTCGATACTCTTCTCCGGCGATCTTCGAGCAGGCAAAGCTCGCCAGCCGATGATCGACTTCTGGGGCAAGATGATGAAGGCCATCATGCCCGCCGCTGACGGAGACGAACTCGCGAAGATGATGGGCTCGTGGTTCGCTTCTTTCGATGGGAACGCTGCCGGCACTATGGTGATGGACATGTCGAATCCGCTAGCACCGAAATTCGGTGCCACATATCTCTGGGGATCGACTGACGCACTGGCCATGCGCAAGGGATGGCGGGACATGATGACGCTCATGGTGGCTCGGGCCAAAGAGGGCTCTGTGAATATAATGGGTATGAAGTTTGATGTCGAGTTTGAAGAGAAAGCTCAGACCGTTGACGGCGTAGAAGTCGATCGCTACCGGAGCAAGATGATCGTCGATCATCTGAGTGCGGACGCACAGCAAGCGATGGTCGCAGCTCAGACCACTCAGGATATGCACATGGCTGCCTTTGACAATGTCGCTGTGATGGTCATGTCCAATGAGTCCGAAGCTCCGGTGTCAGATGCGATCGCAGCCGCTCGTGGCAAAGGTCCAAGCTACAAGCTATCCGGCGCTCTGCTCGCGGCCATCGAGCGCAGCAAGTCGCTCAAAGAGAGCATGGTATTCGCGATGGATGTGAGCGCATTGGTGCCGCCGGAGGTTCCCATGCCATTCAAGCTCTTCACCATGGGATTTGGTCAAGATGCTGGCGACCTCACAATGCGCATGTCAGTCCGTCAGTAGGGGCAAATGACGAAATGAGCAACGCTGCAATCGGGAAAGCAGGACTATCAGACCGATCATTGTTTACGCTCGGCGGTCTAGTCGACTGGAGCCTGCCAGCTAGAACGGGCGAGCCGAAGCCAAGACGATGATGCCGAGCGCGGCAATCTCCACCACTGGGATGAGCCAGCCTGGTTCGGCAGTTACGTTGCCGCGCTTGTACTTGCCGACACGCATTCGCTGCATGCCGTGGATTCCGGCGAGCACGACGACAAGGAAGAGCTTGGCGTGCATCCATCCCTGTCCCTTGAGCGGTGACGGAGAGATGCTGAAGAGCATGGCAAAACCGCAAATCATGGCGATGGTGGCACTGATATCCATGGTGATCGCCGTGCCTTTCTCGAGCTCGATGAAATCCTTGTAGGCACCCTCCGCCGCTTTGGCGTGTTGCCTCAGAATGAAGGAGATGCCGATCAGTGCGCCAACCCAAGAGAGGATGGCGTAGAGGTGAATCATGCGAATCCATTTGAGGGTTTCGTAGTCCATGAGAGGATGCTAGCGACCGATGGTGATCCGCGATAGCCAGCTGCTAACCAAAGACTCATGACCCACACCCACATCGATCGTTGTGTCCGGGTTCAAGCCCGCGTGAGCCGACATCAACTCTGGTTTGTCACTGTCCGTGACCAGGCGGCGCTACTTGAAGGGGAAGGGGGGGAGTGTGCACGAGTGTATCGGTGCCGAATGGCAATTAAAATAGCTCCTGAGCCACGCCGGTCTCTTCGTCAATTTGCAGCAGGAAGGTGGCCAGGGTTGCTCCATCGGTACTCGGGTCCTCGCGGACCCCGTAGAGCGTAGTGGAGTCAAAGGTGAGGGCACTCACGTCATCGGCTGCGGAATCGTCCATCGAGACGGCACCACTCAACACGCCGCTGCTTCGGTCGACATCAAAGAGACCTCCATTGGAGCCGTCGGGCGCGAGGAATAGGTTGGATTCGAAGTCAAAGGCCAGTCCGCTGCCATTCACTATAGTATCTCCGCCGAGGAGAAGAACTCTGCCGGTGTCTAGGGCGATTGAGACAAGCTGGCGATGGCTCTTGCTCCACCCGCAGAGCACATCGGTATCGTACGCCATGGCGATGTCGAGGATTCGCATGGCCTCGGCCTCGCTCGTGAGTAGTTGCCCTCTTTGATCTGCTTCGCCTGTGAAGGGATTGATTGCTACGAGTGTGCGAGGAAATCCGGCACTTGCGGCGCTGGCATTCGACGTGACTCCGTATACCGTTCCATCGAGATGGCTAGCCAATCCGGTGACGGCCTCACCAGGTTTGGCAATCGGAGAATAGGAATTGTTCCCAAGATCGACGAAGTACAAATTGCCGTCGATACCGCCTCGGCCGTCGGCCGCAAAGAGGCCGGCCTTCATGTAGCCAAAGGCTTGCTCGGCGATGGCTTCGCCGTTGATGTTCTCGATCGATACGTCGGCGAGAGTCCACGGCGATCCGCCGGGGGCATTGCAGACAATGGTCGTATCGCTCTGTACAGAGATGTCCAGACAGGCCTCGGTGCCGACGCGCACCGTTGTCTCACCGTTGTCTCACCGGTTTCAAAATCTGTGAACCCCGTGCCGACGATGGAGAGCGGAGCGCCGGTATGTACCCCTCATTCGGCACCACGGTGGTGATGCTCGGCAGCGGATTGTACGAATACGAATTGGGGGCGTAGGCGAGCTCGTCGCCGGCCACTACGAGCAAGTCGACCGCGCCTGTCGTGGCCCCAGCGGGCACTGTGACTTGCAGGCGGCCGTCTTGGAGGAGCACTAGCTCTGTTGCCGTGAGGCCGTCAATCGTGACATCTAGACCGCCGAGCGTAAACAATGATCGGTCTGATGGTCCTGCTTTCCCGATTGCAGCGTTGCTCATTTCGTCATTTGCCCCGGCAAGATCCTCATTCGCGCCTTGCACTCGAAAAATCAGAACTCTCCATCCTCGGTCATTCTTTTCGCTCGACGGTCTAGACTCTCATTGTCGAGGCCGGAGCCTGTGAGCAATAGCGAATTGCCCCGGCAGTGGGCCGCGAATCGGCTCCAAGAACTCGACGGAGATAGCGCTTTCCGTCGGCGTTTCGCCGCAGCTCAAGCAAAGGGGTACGAGGACAGCTAGAGCAAGCGCGTGCATTCGCATGGTGGTTTCCAGAGCAACGCACGTGCCACCACGCCTCTTAGCCAGGCAGCGAAATGCACGCCGGAGCGCGCAAGATCCACGCCTCCCTAAACTTGGAGCGCCAGGGCGGCGAGGGCGTCCTGCAGGCTGTAGTGGCGTCCTACGGGCACAACAGAGTCGCGCTGGCGGGGCAGGCTTCGGTCTCGAGCCACGCAACAGTCAGTGCTTCGATTTCCGAGCTGCTGCCCTTGTTCTTGAGCAACTCAACCAAGCTGCGCATGCGGGCAGCCTTGCCGACATTGGCCGCGTAGAACTCCGCGAGCGCTTCATCGAGAACATCGGCGCCGAGTACGCCCGCGACTTCCCTGAAGTACTGGGCACCTTTTTGATAGGGCGAACTCGACCAGAGATCGTGATTGATGAGGTCGATCTCACCACAGGTATCGAGCAGTGCAGTCGTGTTCTCTGCGCTATTACAAACTGCCTTGAGTTCGCAGTCGTACTGCGGCCAAAGATCGACGCCCGATTCTTCCAGTGCCCGTGCCGCCATATAGGTGACGACGCCCTCGGAGAGTACGAAATCTTCCCAGCAGGCTACGCGAACTCCATTGCCATACCAGCCGTGGGCGGCCTCGTGGGCATTGGTCTCTTCGCTGCTTAGCGAGCCGCGAGCCACGTGCCACAAAGGATGGTGTTCCATGCCGCCAAAGTCTCCCCCTCCCCAATCTGCGGAGACGGTCCCCACCTTGCTGCCGAAAGAATAGGGGCCGTATGTTGTTTCGAGAAACTCGAAGACGTCGACCAAGTTGGCGGTGCCTGCAGTGGCATCAGCCTCTTGGCCGGGCTCGTACCAAACGCTCACTTCGGTGCCTGCTGGCGTTGTACCAAGCTGAATCTCTGTGAAGTCGCCAACCGCGATTGCCGGCATGTAAGAGGGGGCATCGCCGGGAATGCTCTCGGGGTAGACGGCTGTGCCACTGGCGCCGGTGACGCTCATCGTGAACGTGGCGCCGTCTGCCGGATCCGGGTTGCAAGGATAGAGATTTCCGCAAAACGCAGGCCACAGAAAGCTCAACTCTTGCTCATCCATCCAACCGTTGAAATTGTCGTGGCTTGTGAATGCATAGGTGATGGTGACGCTGCGGCTCTCACCTCCTCTAGGCACGCCGATGTTGAGGTAGGAGCCTAGGTCGATGTGCTCAAGATTGCCGTAGGCGTCGGTCACGCTCTCGACGACAAGGTTGCCAACGTCGAGAGATAGCCCCGTGCTCTCATCGCCTGCGACTTCCGCCACGACTGTTCCGGTCTTGGCTGCTAAGTCGAGCGTGAGATCGTAGCTAAGAATATCTCTCTTCCAGTTCTCGGAAGAGGCTGGGCGCTCCGACGCAGGATCGGGGCCGGCATCTACATCGGCTTGAGAAGGCGTGGCGCTATCGCACGCGAGAGTGGCGAGTACTGTGGAGAAATAGAGATAAGTGCGCATGTTCTAGAGGCTCATGAATTCTTGTAGGGGGCGAAAAACGCGAGCAGCCCAGGCTGCCTCATTGTGTGGGGCACCGGGCTCGTACCAATGCCACAGGTCCGCATTGTACTGATAGCCCGCTACGAGGAGGGTGGTCTCCATTTGCCTGGTCTCGCAGTAGTTGTCGCCGGCGGTATCGTCGTCGTCATTGGTGCCATCGCTATCAGTATCGGCGCATGTCTCGCCATTCCCGCCGGAGTCGAGGTAGATGGCGGTGCTGCGATGGCCGGCGGCCGTGTCGCGGGCGATGATGGTATCGGTGCCTTGTCCGTCGATGGAACCCCAACCCAGTGTCCCCGAGAGGCTGGCGACGAGGTCGAATTTTCCTGGGTATCGGTCGGCGATGTGGAGGGCAATCAGACCGCAAAGCGAAGCACCTATTGTTCCTACTTCTTCTGGTTCACCGTAGTACTGGCGAACGAGCGGGCGCACCGTGTCTTGCACATATGCTGCATAGGCGTCGCCCCGGCTGGTGGTTCCAAACTCGTCGGTGTGGCTGTACTCGGCGAGGCGCTGCCCACCGTCGTTGTCGATGCCCACAATTGTCATGCCCGTGGGGGCTGCCTCATCGAGATTCCAGCCGCCGAAGAGGGCGCCCGGATTGAATAGGTTTTGGCCATCATGAGCGTAGAGCTCGGTCATGATGGCGCCGGCCCAGTTGTCGTGATCACTCGCGACGAGAGGCAGACCTTCTGTGGAGACGAAGAGATAGCCGCCATCGACGGTGGCAGGCCAGCCTGCGTGGCGGTTCTGGCCGAGCATGGCGCCGTCCCGATCCCCGCGCAGAGCGGTGAGTAGTTCGTCGAGCTGGGGCATGACGGCGGCCCGAGCGTTTAGTTCGTTGGGATCGGCATCGCTGCCGGGACTAGAGTCGGCCCCCGATATAGCCTGTGTCCCACAGGCGGCGAGGCCGACAGAGAGCATGAGTAGGGCCGTGGGAGTGAGCATAGGCCGAATGTAAGGAGAGTTGGACAGGCATACAAGGGACATTTCAGCTCGGCCGCGCTCGGTGGCGCACCGCTATCTGCCTGTAGTAAAACAGCTAGGTGGTGCACTCGAGCAAGAGCGGCGAAGAAGTAACGGCCAAGGGGAGCGTTAGCCAAAGCAGCGTCGGCAAAGGCCTCCCCCGAGTCGACGGAGACGCCAAGGTTCGTGGGACTGCTCGCTATGTCGACGATCTCAAACTCCCCAATATGCATCACGGAATGACCAAGCGCTCCGCCGTGCCCCACGGAATTCTCAAAGGCATTCACAAGCGCGATGGATTCGATTGGTCGCAGGTTGTTGTGGTGACGGCCGAGGATATTCCGGGCCGCAATACGATCGTGCTGATCGAAGAGGACCAGCCAGCTCTCGTGGCGATTGGCGCTCCCATTCGACACCATGATGAGGCAGTGGCTCTGGTGGCGGCGCCGAGCCGTGAACTCGCCCACGAAGCTCTCACCCACCTAGAACTCGAAGTCGAAGAGATGCCTGCGGTCTTCACCTGTGAAGATGCGCTCGAAGCCAAGGTCAAGGTCTACGGCGACGACAACATTCTCAAGACCTATCTCATCGAGAAGGGCGAAGGCGACATCGATGCCAAGTTGGCAGCCTGCGATCATGTCATCGAGGGGCTCTACCGGACCCAGGCCCAAGAGCAGATGTACATCGAGCCCCAGGGCATGATTGCTTCGTGGGACGAAGGGCGTTGTCACATCGTCGGCTCGATGCAGTGTCCCTTTTACATTCAGAAGGCTATGTGTACGCTGCTTGGGCTCGATGCTGAGCACTTGGTTGTCGAGCAAGCTGTGACGGGAGGCGGCTTTGGTGGCAAAGAAGAATACCCATCTATGATAGCCGGCCACGCCGCACTCTTGGCTCGCGAAGCGGGCGTCCCGGTTAAGCTCATCTACGAGCGCGACGAGGACATTGCGGCTACTACCAAGCGACATCCATCGGTGGTGCGTCATCGCATGGGCTTTGATGCAGACGGTACGATTCGCGCTATTGACGTGGACGTACTCTTCGATGGGGGCGCCTACCAAACGCTCACCCAAGTCGTGCTCTCTCGCGGTGTCCTCCATGCCGCCGGTCCTTATAAGTGCGAGAACACACGTGTCCGCGGCCGAGCGGCAGCAACCAATACGCCACCCCATGGGGCCTTCCGAGGCTTTGGTGCTCCACAGACGACCTTTGCCTACGAGAGGCAGACGCAGAAGGCCGCGAAGCTTCTCGGCATGTCGCCCTTCGCCTTCCGTGAACTCAATATGCTCCGCGACGGCGATAGCACCGCGACCTCGCAGATTCTCGAGGGCTCTGTTGGCAGCGAAGCCGTGCTCAGTGCGGTTAAGGAAGTTGCAGAGGCTTACGCCTTGCCAGCCGACGATGAGAACTCTTCGGTGCGGCATGGGAGAGGGATTTCGTTCTACTTCCACGGGGCTGGATTCACGGGTAGTGGCGAAGCTCGCCTGGCCGGCCGTGCAACGGTCGCTCTTGCGGTTGATGGCCACTTTGAAGTGCGCTCTTCGTCAACCGATATTGGCCAAGGTGTGCAGACGATGTTTACCCAAATTGCTGCAACGGCCTTGGGCGTCGAGCCCGATGTGGTTCGGGTGCCAAGCCCTGCGACGGATCGAGTACCGGATAGTGGGCCAACGGTTGCCTCTCGCACCTGTATGGTGGTCGGACGCGTTGTGAATCAGGCTTCCACGGCGCTCCGCGAACGCATCGAAGCTTGGGCACGCGAGAACGGCTTCGGCGATATGCCGCTCAGGCAGGCCGCTACCGCGATGGCCAAGGTCGAAGGCGAGATTGCCGAGACTGTCCAGTACGCACCTCCGGCGGGCATCGTCTGGGATGACGAGATGTACACAGGCTCCGCCTACCCCTGCTATGGTTGGGCGGCGTGCATGGTGGACGTGAAGGTAGACCTAGATACCTACGAGGTCACGATCGATCGCTGCGTGCACGCAGTGGATGTTGGCAAGGCAATCAACCCGGTGGTTGTCAAAGGGCAAATCGAGGGCGGTACCTTACAGTCTCTTGGCTGGGCGCTCTGGGAAGATGTTATTTACCACGACGGCAAGGTCGCCAACGATCGAATGACCAACTGCATCGTTCCGACGTTTTCCGATGCTCCAGAGATGCACACGATTATTGTCGAAGAACCCTTTGCCAGCGGCCCCTACGGTGCCAAGGGCGTGGGAGAAATTCCTATGGACGGCCCGTGTGTCGCTGCCGTAGGCGCCGTGGAAGACGCCCTCTCATCCCTCGCGAGAAGTGAGGGCTTTGATGTCCTACCCGTATCTCCAGAAGCCATTCAGCGAGCGATGAGGTTAGAGTCGTGAACATTGATGTGACCATTAACGGCGAGAGCCGCACTATCGAAACCGAAGGCCACAGGCGTCTCCTCGACGTGCTTCGTGAGGAACTAGGCCTTGTTGGGACCAAGGAAGGCTGCGGCGAGGGGGAGTGCGGGGCTTGCACCGTCTTGCTAAATGGCGAACCGGTCAACTCCTGCTTGGTGCCAGTTGGGCAGTTGCAGGGCGCAAGCCTCACTACCATCGAAGGCATGGCGGGAAGCGAGAGCCTGCATATCATTCAGGACACGCTGATTCGCTACGGAGGTGCTCAGTGCGGCATCTGCACTCCCGGCGTGGCTCTGTGTGCGAAGTGGGCCCTGGAGAAAGAGCCAGACGCGAGCAAAGAGCGCCTGCGCGAGCTTCTAGCGGGCAATATCTGTCGATGCACTGGATACCAAGCGATCGTCGACGCCATCGTCGCGGCTCAAGAATCTGCTCCGGAAACGTCGCTGAAAGATGCAAAGGAGCCCGGCGATGAGTGAATTCATCAGTCCCCGAAATCTCGCTTCATCCCTAGAGGCCCGTGCAAAACACCCCGAGTATGTCCCCATCGCTGGCGGTACCGACCACATGGTTGCATCGAAGGACCGGGGAGCACCGGCGGGCATGATCAATCTCTTCGGACTGAGTGAACTGTCGGAGGTCTCCGAACTGGAGGGCGGTGGCCTGCGCATCGGCGCGTGCGTCACCTATGCACGGGTACTCGATGATGAGCGTGTCGCCAGCCGCTTCCCAGTGCTCTCTTCCGCTTGTCGTGAAGTGGGTGCCTCACAAATCCAAGCTAGGGGGACGCTGGGTGGAAACATCGCCACTTCATCTCCGGTAGGCGATAGCTTGCCCGCACTTCTTGCCCTGGGAGCGACGATTTGTGTTGCCAGCGTAGATGGTGAGCGACGTATTCCGTACGAAGAGTTCTTGCTCGGCTATCGGAAAGTTGACCTTGCCGGAAACGAACTCATCGTGGCCATCGAAGTGCCTGTGCAACACAAGGGCGCTGTTCAGACTTGGCGCAAAGTCGGTACGAGACGGGCACAGTCGATTTCGAAGCTGACGATGGCCGCCGTCGCCCACCTCGACGATGGCAAGATCGCCGGCATCCGTATCGCCCTGGGTGCCGTTGCCGATCGCACGGTGCGCGCAAAGGCCGCGGAGGCCGCGCTACTAGGGCAGAGTCCCAATGATGAGAGCGCGACGCGCGCTATCAAAGCGCTTGCAGGGGAAATCGTACCAATCGACGATGTTCGCTCGAATGCCGACTATAGGCTGGGCGTTGCGCAGAACCTAGTGCGACGATTTGTTCTGAGCTTGTAGAACTGTGGGCGAGGCAGGAGCATCGGCGCGACGCTGGTTGAAGCGACTAGTCACCTTGCTTATCTTGGTCGGGATTGGGCTCCTTCTCGCAAAGAACGGCGGCTACTTCGAGGAGCACTACGGCTTTCAAAAGGAGAGCGCACACATACTCAGGCTGCTCACAAGTGGCACAGAGGGGGCCAAGGAGGCCTACGAAGGGTCGTCAATTCTGTTGCGAGAGAGTCGCTTGCTTTCGAGTGACGTCGACAAAGCCGAGAGGCTCACCAAGACGCTAGGCGCCTTCCAGAAGATTGAGAGCGTCGAGGAAATCGAGGTGCACAACTCTATCCACGGAAAGACCGCACGCATTGTCTACGAGCTGCGATTTGGCAATGGAATCGTGACGCCGGGCGAGCTTAGCTTTCTGCGCGGTGGCGACGGGAAATGGCGACTCTTGGGATACGACATACGCGTGCCGATGATGCTGCGGAGCAGAGTTCTGCTCATCAACTCTGAGACAAAGCGGATCGTTGCTCCAGCGAAGGTGCGAAGACTCCTGGTCACAATATTGGAAGACACGGTACGCGGACTTGGCGACAAGATCTACGAGGAAGCGTCACCGCCCTTTCGGGAGTCGAGTAGCAAGGTGCAGTTTCAGAAGACGCTTGCGGGAATCGACGAAGAGCTCGGCGCGTTCGAGCACGTGCTGGAGTTCACAAAGTCCGACCACAACGCGGGCAAGACGAGGGCAAAACTCACCGCGATTCTGCAATATGAGAACGCGCGCACTACCGGCACCTTCGAGTTCATCAAGGTCGAAAACGAACAGGAGTGGCGCCTCCTGCGGTTTAAGGTAACGATTCCTGCGCCGCTTCTTCCGGCTCAGGCTCAACCACCTTCAAGACAGTAAGCGTGTTCCGACGATTTCGCTTGTCCCTATACATTGCCGCGTCGGCGTGTTCGAAGAGCTGAGCTAGGCTGAACTCAGCTTCCGTGTCGACGACGAGGCCGATCGAAATGCTGACTGGGTGCTCTGAGCCAGGCACAATATTCTTGGCGATGCGTTCACGCAAACGGGTTTTGATTTGTGTGGCCAATGGATCGCCGACGCCGGGAAGGGCGATGACGAACTCATCCCCACCAAGCCGTCCAACAACATCGGTCATGCGGAGACACTCTTTCAAGGTATTCGCTATCTCTAGCAACACAACATCGCCGGCGGCGTGCCCATAGGTATCGTTGATGTGTTTGAACCTGTCGGCATCAATGAGCATGACGCTCATCGGTGTCTCCGCTCTGTGGCAGCGATCGATCTCTCGCTGTAGTGCCTCGACAGCCCCGCGACGGTTGAGACATCTTGTGAGCGGATCAAAGCGGGCTTCTTTGCGGAGGCGCCTAAGCTCTGCCGTGTTGCGCAAGTGCATGCGTACCCGGGCGGCGAGTTCCACACCATCGATAGGTTTGCAGAGGTAGTCCGCAGCTCCGCGCTCGAGGCAGTTGACTCGTTCCTCGACCGTACCAGCGCCAGAGAGAATGATAATTGGCAAGTGGCTCGCCTGCTCCATGTCTCGAATTGTCTCGAGCAGAGCAAAGCCATCGAGCTGTGGCATGCGGAGGTCGGAGAGGATTAGGTCGGGCAGTGGCTCGGTGCGGAGAGAGACGAGGGCCTCCTTACCATCGCTGCATTCGACGACTGCGAAGCCCTCGAGGATAAGACGCTTGCGTATGAACTTGGCGACGTACGGATCATCTTCGACGAGGAGAACCGTTGGTCGGGCGTTCGTTTGAGGTGCGCTTGCGAGAGTACTTCCGTTGAACATCACGCATTCTCTAGCAGCAGCAATCGTGCCGACGCATCGAGCACCTAACTCCTGAGAATCCGGCAAACGCCGATCTCCTTTGCGGGGGGAATTCTGACGTAGGCACCCTTCAAGTGTCGGAGTACTTGACGGTGCGAGATGTGTGCAAACGTGTGTAGATCTAGGCCGCTAGTGCCCTGCGGCACAGCACCACCGGCGCCACGATCGCGAAGGACATGAGGGTGCGCGGTGCCTGGAGCGGCTGGCGTATGACGCCGACTAGAACGCCTACATTTTCGTCCCTGGGATTTGTGAGTGACGTAGAGAGGACGTAGAGAGATAGTTCACCACAGTCTCCTGCCGACTGCTCTCATCGTAGATTCATTCCTCGCTACCCAAGGCCAAGCAGCTGGGCAACGTTCTTGAGCAAAGGCACGCTTGGATGAGGCGTCGCTCCGCGATTAGAGGCCACGAAACTGCCGTAGAGATTGGCGGCTTCGGCGATGTTGGCTAGCGGGGCTTTCGCCAAGGCTCCGCGCACGAGAATGGCTCCAAAGGCGTCGCCGGCACCGATGTTGTCGCCGCCCGACGTGGCTGGAAACCCTGGATGGTGCGCTGTCTCGGCTCGTGTTGTGAGCTGTGAGCCATGGGGACCGAGTGTCTTTGCCACCAGGGCGACGTTCATTTCTTCGAGCAGCCAGCTGACCGCGTTGTCGCATCCGTAGGTGGATTCGAAGGTCTCGGCCTCCTTCTCGTTGAGCTTCACGATCGTGGCAGCCTCAATGTGCTCGAAAGCCTGAGCGGGATCGATGCGTCCTCCTCGGAGGTTGGGATCACAGAAGCGAATCGCACTCTCTGGTAGGTGGGTGAGAGCCTGGCGCCAGCTGGAGAGACCTGTGTCGCTCTCCTGGGACAGCGTTCCGAAACAGAATGCCGGCGTTATGCTCAGAAGCTCGGCCGCGATGTCATCGCACACTATTCGCTGCCAGGCTCCTGAGTGCAATGTGTATCTCGCTTCGCCATCGCAGAGCTTCACACCAACGCGCCCGGTTGCCAGCTCCCCATCTTCTTGAAGCGCACGAGTGTCTAGCCCTCGAAGCTGTAGTGCCTCTCTCGCCTGCTTGCCCAGACTGTCCGTGCCCACTCGGGAGACCAAGGCAGTTGGCAGGCCACTTGCGGCAAGATGGACCGCGAGATTGGAGGGCGCCCCGCCCAGGCAGGCACCAGAGGGAAAGAGATCCCACAGCACTTCGCCCCAACAAAGGACGCTTCCAATATTCCTCTCTTGCATGTGCATTGATCCTAAACGCTCCAGGAGACTGGTGCGAAATACACCAGTCTCCTAGTGTTTTGGGCGGAGCCCCTAGAAACGGGCCCTCCGGGCCCAAACAACTAGGAGACTGTGTTTTGTGCAGAAAAACACCAGTCTTCTAGAGCTACACTTAGGCTACCTTGAGGCAGCCTCCACTACTATTCGCATCGCAGAGCTACGAACTCTTGGGCCAACGGCTGGCGGAGGAGTCAGACGTGGAAGTTGGTGAAGTCGAAGCCAGGCAATTCCCCGACGGGGAGCGCTATCGGCGCATCACCACCGCATGCAGGGGACGCGATGTGATTCTCCTTGGTGGCACGATTACCGATTCGGATACCCTAGCGCTGTATGACGTCGCTTGCGCCCTGGTCTACTATGGTGCTCGGCGGCTCTCCATTCTCTTGCCGTTCTTTGGCTATTCCACCATGGAAAGGGCAATGCGCCCTGGCGAAGTCGTTACGGCAAAGACCCGCGCGAGATTGCTCTCGTCCATTCCGCCCGCGGCCATGGGCAACGAGATCATCATGCTCGATTTACACGTACAGGGCATCACTCACTACTTCGAAGGCTCGATGCAACCGCGGCATGTATCGGCAAGACCGCTTATTGCCGAGCTGGCCCGAAGCCTTGGCGGAGACGACTTTGTGCTCGCCTGTACGGATGCGGGGCGTGCCAAGTGGGTTGAGGCTCTTGCAAATGAACTGGGTGTGGCCTGCGCTTTCGCCTACAAGCGACGGCTAGACGGGGCTAGCACGGAAGTTATCGACGTGAGCGCGAACGTTTCTGGCAAGAAGGTCGTGATCTACGACGACATGATTCGCACTGGCTCATCCCTCGTTGGATCGGCCGAAGCGTATCGCAATGCTGGCGCCACATCGGTCTCTGCACTCACGACGCATGGGGTCTTTCCGGCGGACGCGCTTGAAACACTTCGCGACAGTGGCATGTTTTCCTCGATCGTTTGCACCGACTCTCATCCTCGGGCGTCCGAACTTGCGGGAGACTTCTTGCAAGTGCACTCGATTTCCAAACTTCTCACCAACTCTCTCGTCGATCACGGAATGTGGGGTGAAAGTGAGTAAGGATAATGCTGATGGCGAAGTGCTTGGCTGTGGCAAGTGGCTACGCTTGCGCAAGGTCGGCAAGTGGGAGTGGGTGCAGCGGGTCAACACTACCGGCGTCGCGGGGATTTATGCCTTCACCGATGACGACGAAGTTGTGCTGGTAGAGCAGCCCCGTCCGCCGCTCGGCAATGCTCGCGTTCTGGAAATCCCAGCAGGTCTCGTAGGAGATATCGTAGGCCAGGAGGACGAGGCTGTGGATCTGGCTGCCAAGCGCGAACTCATCGAGGAGACGGGCTACGAAGCCGGCGAGTTGCGAGAGGTGGTCGAGGTGCCCAGTGCTCCGGGCATCACCGAAGAGACGATTTCGCTCTATGTGGCGCGGGGACTCACCAAGGTCGGTCCCGGTGGCGGCGACGAGAGTGAGGACATCGAGGTTATCCTAGTGCCAATGTCCGAGTTCCAAGAATTCATCGAGGGGCGCATCCGGCAGGGCACGTTAATCGACCCGAAGGTTTTCGCCGTACCAGTCTTCTACAACCTCTAGACCGACTCTTGCGATACGGAGGCTGTGGTTCTGCGCATAACTCGTTCGAAGGCCGGCGGCACCAAGCGGCTTAGCCAGTATGAGGCTTTCGCAAGTGGCGAGATGAGTACCTGAGACTGCCTCCGCTCGCTGGAAGCAATGACCGCTGCAGCGACATCCTCTGCGCGCAGAAGCTTGCCAACGACTTTCTTGTCTTTGCACAGGCTTGAGCCGTCGCCGGCCATTGCATTGTCATCGATGGCCGTCTTGGTAAAACTCGGACAGGCAAGCGTGAAATAGACCTTCTGCTCGCGAAGCTCCGCTCGCAGGGTGTCGAAGAAGCCGTGCAGGGCGTGCTTGCTTGCTGCGTATCCCGTGCGCCCAATTAGCGGAGAAAAACCGGCCACACTAGAGAGCACGACGATGCGTCCTTGGCTCTTAATGAGTTCCGGAAGAGCTGTGTGTGTGAGGTTGACCGTCCCGAAGAAATAGACTTCCATGACACGGCGCAACACGCCAAGGTCGGCATTTCGCAGGTCACTGTGATGCGAGATGCCAGCATTGTTCGCCAAGACATCGATGCGTCCCCAGGTCTTCGTCACCGTTTCAACCGCAGCTTGGCATGCGCCGATATCGCAGATATCAGTGGTAATGCAGAGCGTCCTGCCTGCTGGCAGGGTGCTCGAGACTTCGTCAAGGCCCTCGCGGTTGACGTCGAGCATTGCGACCCTTCCACCGATACGCACCCACTCCTTTGTGAGTTCGCGCCCAATGCCTGAAGCGGCTCCGGTCACGATGATTACATCGTCGTTGAGGGCGGTGGCGTGCCTAGGCATGACTCGCCTTGTAGAGGGCGAAAACCTCTCGAGACGTATGTGATGGGCGGTAGCCAAGCTCGTTCTTTAGCTTCTCGTTGGCCATGACAGGGCGATATCGGAGGAAGCACGTTTGCTCGGGGCCGTATTGGGTGAGGTCAAATTGCTTCAGGACTTGCGGCGCGCCTTCCACCAAGCTTGTGGGGGCTGGAATGTAACGCTTGCCAAGCTCTGCGGCGATCTCGCGAAGTGTCATGACCCCGTCGCCAACGAGATTGTAGATGCCGGTTTTCTCCGTAGTGACGCCTCACAGGATGCACTGCACTACGTCTTGATCCCAAGTGAGAGCGAATGGCGAGGCCGACTCCTTGAGCCCTAGGATCACCGGCTTCTGAAAGATCACGGTGATTTTGTTCGAGACGTCTTCGCCCAGGATGGTGCCTGGACGGAAGATGAGTTGGGCGAGTTGTGCATGCTCCTCGCAGTAGCGGGCGAGCATCTCCTCCACAAGTCGCTTGTGATCCGAATAGGCAAACTCCGGGTTGCCTCGAAGCGGATGCTCTTCCCTCAGCAAGTCTGGGGTATCGCGAAAATGGCCGTACGCGGCGCCGCTACTGGTGACGATGATCTTCTTAACGCCAGCTGCGACACGCGCGTCGAGTAGCTTCTCGGTGCCGCCGACATCGATGGACCGCACTTCCTCGCGACTCATGCCCTTGGGAGGGCTGACAATTGCGGCCAGATGAACTGCTACGTCGATCGATTCTTCGGCCATTGCCGAGGCCAGAGAAGAGCTGCGGATGTCGAGAGAGGGAAAGCCGAGCTTCTCTGAGATCAGCTCAGAGGGTTTCTCCTGAATGTCTGTAGCCAGCACGGAGCCCATATCGGGGTGGGCAAGGAGCGCTCGCGTTACGAGCTTTCCGACATAGCCTGCGGACCCTGTTACCAGGACCCGCTTGGGGACAGTTTCTCCAGGCATTGCCTAGTGACCCTTAGGCGCTTGGTGCATATCCACGAAGGTCTTGAGGTGTGGTGCCCACATGTGCTTGACCGGGTCGACGTCGACATGAATGACCGAGCAGCGGCCAGATTGCTGGGCGCGTTTGATGGCACCTTTGAGACCGGCTGGGTCGGAGACTCGCTCGCCGTAGGCCCCCATGGAGCGGGCGAGGTCATAGAAGCGTGTCTCACATAGATCTGCGTTGATTGTCTCGTCAGCGTCGAGAGACTTCTTTACCAACGTCTTGATCGGTTTGAGAGCGAACTGCTGGTTCATCTTCACCATGCCTCACTGCTTGTCGCAGAGCACAAGGTAGATGACGGCAAGCTCGTTTCGAAGGGCAGTCTCGATCTCTTGCTGGTGAAAGCCCATCTCTCCACCCTTGATCTGATTCCGTTTGAGAACTGACGCAATTGGGGCTGCACTCGATTTGAGATTTCGTCGACTCTCAGATCTGATGCTGGCATGGAATCAGAGAAAGACCTGTCGAGTTTGAGCACAGAGGCGCTCATTGCCGAGCTGGCCAAGCGGCAATAAACGGTAGGGGTTCGCCCTGCCATAGTCGAAGAGAACTTTCAGAAACCGGGTCGGAATATTGAGAATCGGCGTTATGACAACTACTTGAGGGGGCTGGAGGCCGAGCAAACCTCGGGGGAAGCACCGTGCCCCGTGTGCAAAACGACGGCGAAGATTCGAGTGAAGAATCGCGCTAGGACGATCTAGACGCTCTCGGGGGGCCACAAACTTCGGCGCCACTTCCATTACTGCGGTAGCTGCGAGAAGGACTTCTATGCCCTGGATCGGAAGTTGGAGTTACGAGAGAAAGGCGAGGTAAGCGAGGCTTTGGAAAAGCGCTTGATCGACTGCGCTTCACTACGGCTTGGAGGTTTCGACTAACT
>JAAEPE010000555.1 GCA_024222395.1 Myxococcales bacterium | reverse complement strand
CTTGTTGGTCTTGGCGCTGCGACTCGCGGCAGTTTGCTTCGTTGTCTTTACACCATAACGGGGTGCCCTTGCGCTCTCTGCCCTGCGTTGCGCTTCAGCACCTTTCTTCGAGACAGACTTGGCGGAAGTTCTTGTCGAGGTCGCAGCTCGCGCCTTCGAGCCTGGCTGCGACTTGGCGCCGAGCTCCTGGCTCCCTACCTTCTTTGTGCCGAGCTTGTTCGAGCTCAGGAGGCGGACATATCGTCCTTGATAACCTCGGATCTTTTTTGAGCGTCGTTTCTGCCGCCATACTCGCGTGGGGCCGTTGCGAAGAAGACGGGTCTTGGCTTTTTGGGCGACGCTGCTGGGCCGCACATTCTTTGCCACGCCCCTCTTTGCCACGCCCCTCTTCCACGCCCCTCTTTGCCACGCCCCTCTTTGCCACGCCCCTCTTTGCCACGCCGCCTCGCTGGCCCGCGAGACTTTGGGTCGAGGGCAAGACGAGTATCGTCGCGACCAGAAGAAATCTGTAGATGCTGTGCATGAAGGTGCGGCGATGGGGCCTCTTGAAGAGAGAGGAGTTGGGCTAGTAGAAGCTCTGCAGCTGGTTATGCAGACCTCGCGCCACGGAGTCGCCTCCCGTAATATCCGCTAGTTACCGCCACACTTTAGGGATCTCTCCTGCCTAGAGACCCCTCGCTGGAAGGCCTTCTAGCCACATAATGGTCCTGCCAAGAGCGCTGGTGCAGCGGGCGAGCACTACTCCGGTAGCTCCACGGAACTAGTGAGCTTGCCGCCTCTCGCGACGCTGGCGAAGGTCGCGAGAATCGCGATGATGCCCCAGCTAAGTCCGACGACCACACCGGCGTCGACGATGCCCCTCCAGGGCAGAGAGAGCTGTCGCACCGCCAAGACAATAGCGACGATGCCTGCATAGACCAACCACGAGACAATTAGCCGCTTGCGAGAGGCATGAAAGAGCGCCATGCAGAAGAGAGGCGCCAGAATCACATGCAACGGCTTGGGGTGGTTGGCCAGATGGTTGGCCCTGGCAACGACCCTTGGAGCCACTTGCAACTGAAACGCCCTATACCCCTCGCAGTAGCCATTGAAGACGACGGATGCAGCGTAGAGCGCCCAGTGCCAGACTTCGAGGTTGCCGTCCGCGATGGGCTGCCAAGCCAGCGGAGCAAGGCGAAACACAGCCTGCGAAAGGATCAGGATGAAACCAAAGATGCCCCAGAGGGCGGCTGGATGAGTAATACGAGTAGCGGCCATGAGCGGTCAGACAGAAGCACGCTGGGCACGCGCCCCGAATGCTCGACCTTTTAGCATCGTTGATACGAGATGCGCTACGTTCTCTTGATGGCCTTCTTTCAGCCCCCCACAGCCCTTGGAAACCAGTTTGATGACGACACCTTGCTCGTGGAATACCTGGAGAGAACGCTGCTGCCCGAGGTTCTGGCAGAGAAGCGCGATGAATACCGAGAGCTGGGAGAACTCTCCGGCGAGGAACTCTACCGCGAAATGCTCGCGGATCGTCTGAACGAGCCTGTGCGGGTGCGCGCTCAATTGTAGGGATTTGATCGTATGAGGGTGGTTTTCGTGCGATCTGTTGCGGATGGATGACAAAAAGAAGCTGAGCGTCTCAGAGCTAAGTGCTGAGGATCTCTTACAGCTAGCGGCAGAGAAAATGGGTGTTGAAGGCAATACTCTTTCGAGTATCGAGGTTGGCCTTGATCAAATGGCGCAATCGATGTCACGGTTGGAATTGAGCCGGCGTCTGAACGAATCAGAAACGCGCGAACCGGAGAAATGTCGACGGTGTGGCCGGCCGGCTTTGTGGGATCCGCGTCCGCGGCAAAGTGCGGACGATTCGGACTCTCAGAGGTGAGATTACATACTGGCGAAACTACCATTATTGCG
>JAAEPE010000554.1 GCA_024222395.1 Myxococcales bacterium | reverse complement strand
TCAGAGAACGTGCTGTCGCCCGGAGCCATTGTGACCAGAACGGTCTCCGAATCGCCGAGCTGCCGCGCCACGGCAAACTCAGAGTCAAGCTTGAAAGCTCCAGGGCGGTAGCAGGCGATACCGCCGAGTCGTACGTCATGTTTTTCAAGCAGCTGCTGTACCTGCTCGACACCACGGCTTTCAATTTCCTCTCGTTGTGTGCCGTGTGGTTGTGGCCATAGGTCAATTGATGTGGCGCCAGCCTTGGTAACCTCAGGCAAAATTTCGGAGAGTGTCGCAGTCCCGTAGAGTGCTGACGAGGGAATATAGTTTGGCCGCCAGCGACTGTTCAGTGATTTCTCGCCAGCTAAGGAGGCTGTTCCCAAGACCGATGCGGCAGAACTCATCCAGGTGCGGCGGGTAAGCGTGGTTTTCATACGGAAACCTCATATCCCTTGCGTTGTGGCCTACTGAGAAGGCCGTTTGCCTCTTCATCAGACTCAAATCGCTCAGCGGTGGCGTCCCAGCTCAGTGGTCGCCCAAGGCGACAGGCGATGTTGCCCAGGTGGCAGGTGGTAGCCGAGCGATGCTGACTCTCGGCATCAGAGATAGGCTGCCTGCGAGCCGCGATGCAGTCGAAGAAGTTGCCCATGTGATTCACAATCGCCTCGATCTTACCAGCTCGCTTTGGCCGGTCGAGATTATCGAAGTCGTAGAGTCTGAACGCGTCACGCGGCAGTGGTTTCTCAGCCAGCTCGTCGACAGGCACCCCAGTTAGCGAGCCGCGGTTAACAAAGATGCGGCCTTCGCTGCCCTCAAACAGGATGCCGTTGCGGCCGGTGTCGGTGACGAGCATCTCCACATCGTTGGGATACCGAAAGAGCACGCGAAATGCCATGGGCACGCTGTAGCCGTTGTTGACCTGCGGCATGGTCGCTTCTGGAATCACCTCAATTGGATCAGTGCCAATTGCCCACTGGGCGATGTCGAGATGATGGGCACCATGATCGGTCATCTTTCCG
>JAAEPE010000553.1 GCA_024222395.1 Myxococcales bacterium | reverse complement strand
CTCACCGCACTCTTGCTTGTGCTGCGAGCCCTCATGGCATCGGGAACCTCCTCCAGAGAGCGGCGATACTTGCGTGTGCTTACACCAATCACCATCTGCTCCATCGCCCGTTCCTCCAGTGGGTCGACATCAGAGAAATACAGGTAGCTATCTAGCATAACCTCGCCCTCTGCATCGCGAACCCGAGGCCGTTTGACTGCAACCTTGCGCCCACCCAAAACGAAGTTCAACAATGGATGGGACGTTGCCTCCTTCTCCGACGAGGAGACGAAGTCACGGCCCTCACGCTATGCCTCGTGGTCCGGGTTGCGATCGAGCTGGCCGCCAATCTCTGCGAGCTCGAGAAGGATGAGTCTGACTTGGGAGCCGCGAGGTGTACGTCGTACCGAAAGTGCCATGAAGGGATTCTAGCCCCGGGCTTCTTGGCGGTGCTGCATCTGGAGAGTCGCAAAGATAAGGACGACCGTCGAAGCTGCGAGCAAGAGTGCAATCGCCAAAGGTGCAGTTACGAGTTTGAGAGCGATGAGCACAGCTGTCCCAGCAACCCATGTGAAATCGCATGCGCTGAAATACCAAGGCCCCAGTTTGCCTGGACCTCCAGAGCGCAGGAATCGGAAGATGTCGCAAGCGAAGAAGACTCTTGAGAACGGTGGCGAGTCTTGGCTGGACGATTCGTGAGTTCACGATGACTACAGGCTGTCAGTATGACAGCAGATTGTCATGGGAAAGAAGTCCAGACGAGCAACCCTGACGTCACACGTATCTCGCGATAGAGGCGAGGGGTGACGAGTCCTCAATACTCCAAGCCTGGACAAGTATTGAGGGTGCTGTCGGACGGAATTCTAGTCCTTCTGCAAATCTACGAGGTCTGAGGAGTTCTATCCCGGGTGCCCTCTAGGTATACAGGGAGACCGCCAACCCGAGAGGCCTGTCCCATTTTCTACCTAGACAGAATCCGCCAATTCCGAGAGTACTCCCTCAAGATGCTCAAACTTGACCTCGTCGCAGGTCTAACGGTCTCGCTTGTCTCGCTACCGCTGGCCATGGCCTTTGCCGCTGCCGCTGGCCTAGGGCCTGACATTGGGCTCGTATCGGCGATCGTTGCGGGCTCCGTAGCGGCCATCTTTGGCGGTTCCGAGTTGAACATCACCGGGCCCGCTGGCTCCCTTATCGGTGTTCTCGCCGGCGTACTCGCGGCAAACCAAGTCTCGGGCTACGACGACGTGCTCGCACTCGGCATTGTCGGTGGCGTCATTCTCATTTCCGGTGGCCTTATTGGTTTGGGGCGACTCGTGCGATTCGTGCCGATGCCGGTCATTCTCGGCTTCACGGGGGGCATTGGTGTCATCATCTTAATGAGCCAGCTCGAAGACGCTCTCGGCCTACCAAAGCTTGAGAAGTCTCCCTACTTTCACGAAAACGTCGCGACGGTAGTTTCTCATTTCGACCAGGCAGTCTTAGCCGCCCTCGGTGTGACGCTGCTAACCATCATATTCATCGAAGGTCTCGGTCGCGTCATTCCCAAGGCCTTCGCACCGCTTCTCGGCATCGTGGGTGCGGCAATGGTGGCGTGGGTCTTCGATCTAGATGTTGCCACTCTCGCGTCCAAATACGGTGCGATTCCGCAGTCTCTCCCGACGCCAGCGGTGCCCTCGATAGATCTAGATCGGATAGGCCGAGTGCTAGGAGCCTCCTTCACGCTGGCCGCGCTCTGTGCTCTGGAGAGCCTGCTCTCCGCGACCGCGTCGGATGCAATTGCTGGAAAGCGTCACAACTCGAAGGCCGAACTCATCGGTTGTGGTCTCGCCAACATCGCAAGCCCCTTCTTTGGCGGCATGCCTACCTGCGGCGCAATTGCACGAACAACTCTCAACGCCCAGTCTGGCGCGCAATCCCGGCTCGCAGGTGTCTTCAACGCCCTGGCCCTGCTCGTTATCATGCTCCTCTTGGCCCCCGTCGTTGGGCGTGTTCCAACCGCAGCTCTTGCCGGCCTGCTAATACTCATCGCCGCTCGAATGATGGACTTCAGGCCCTACTTGGCTTTGCTTCATCACCACCACTGGACCGACTTTGCGATGACGGCAGTGACACTCCTTGCTACCGTCTTTGTGTCGCTGACCGTGGGGATTGGCCTCGGCCTAGCCGTCGCGCTAGCTACCTATTTCATGCGCGTTCGAGGTGTACCTGAGGCCGAGTTGATCCCGGAGGAAGAAGTCGAGACTACCGCCGCGGTTGCCGTTGCCAGCATCGAAGGTGCGCTCTTCTTTCACACAGCAAGGAGTGTGATCGAGGAAACTGCGGAGTACACCCCTGCAAAGGTCTTGGTCGTTTGCCTAACTCGAACCGAGGTCATCGATGCCACGGGAATCCAAGCTCTCAAGGATGTCGTGCGCTCACATAGTGGCGCCCGAGCGGTCTATCTCGCCGGCGTTACCGACGACAGACGTGAACTCCTAGATCGCACTGGCGTCCTCTGTCTCGTTGGTCGCGACCGCGTCTTCGAGACTCGCGACGACGCACTGAGCGCGGCTCAGTCCTCTTCGCCTCCGTAGGGCGGGACGCTCCGCATAGCGGGCCTAGGGCCGATAGAAGAACGATGCCAGGGCGTGGGATTCGAATCGGAAGTTGCCGCAGGCAACCGAGTCTGTGTCGTAGCGAATCACTTCGTGGGAGCCGCATTCTCCACGGCTCCAATCTGCGTCATCGAGGGCGTCGAGAAAGTGGGCAGGTAGCGTGAGCTCGCCGGTATCGGGGGGGGCTTCACAACTAATTTCTGCCTCACCGCCGTGCGAGCCAGCACAATCTACTCTGGGAAGGCACCTAAGCGCCACGGACGATATCGAGGGCTTCATCGATTTTGCGGTCCGTTACGGATTCAAGTATGCGCTGGACAACCAGCCCTTCATTCGGATGCCAGAGCGCTCTATCGTTGAGAGTGGCGGACTGGATCGCACTCGAGATGGCCATACGCAGCAGCCCTTTCTCGCGAGCGCGACCCGCATCTTCGAAGGTCGGTTCGACTTACCGACCCAGGAGATTCACCTACGGCTGATAAAGCAACACTGTCTCTGTAAAAGTGGTTCACCCCGCATCCTCGGGTAGATAGCCTCGCCCGGTCTCCCACTTCCTCGGAGGTTTCGATGAGGATCGCCGAGACCAGTCGCAGGCACCAAGCTTGGTTTGGGAAGATCGTTGCTACTCGGGTTCGTCGCCCAATTTCTTTGTTGAGCCTCTCGAGCAAATTGCTGGTTCTCATATCCTTTTGGTGAGCCTCTGGCAGCGCGAAAACGGTGAAGCGGAAACCGAGCGAGCTGTCACACGTTTCGCGGCAATGCTCTCAGGCTCTGGTTTGCGATGGCGGCTCAACTCTTGACAGTCACCATTCGCAACGTCGGCCTAGTAGGGACTGAGTTGGCCAGCGCCCAGGCCGGCATGCTGCACAACAAACTCTTCAAAGTCGGGGCGATCGTTTCGATCAGTGTCCGGAGAATTCATGTCCGTCTCTCAAGCACGTTCCCGCGCAAGCAACTCCTGGTACAGGCACTTGCTCGTCTCAGAGCACCGGATACAATGACCTAAGCCGCAGCCGCCAGTCTAAGACCTCACCCCACTACATGTAGTGCATTGCCGCGTCTTGAGTTTCTCCTCGCTCAACAAAAAGCGCACGAAAGCCACCGCTCCGACATTAAACAGACCACTGAGCCTCAACTCGTCGCCTGGCAAGCTGACGATTCCTTGCTTTGCCCGACATCGTTTGGGGCTAGCCTGAATCCGGTGACGGATTCAGGCTAGTTCGATAGCTGCTTCAACTCGGCCAAGATCGCAATCGCTTCGATCGGAGTAATGGCATGTGGGTCTATTGAGTCTAGGCGCTCACAGAGTGCGGAAGTATCGTCCGATGTAGCTACAGGAGCCTGAGCAACCGCCGAGAAAAGGGTGAGTTGAGAACTTTCCCCATGGAGTTCTCCGCGGTCGAGTTCGGCAAGTATCTGCCTCGACCTGGCGATAACCGAGCGCGGCAGACCAGCGAGCCTCGCGACATCGACCCCATAGCTGCGGTTCGCTCCCCCCGGCACAACTTGCCGCAAGAAGACGATCCTGCCGTTCACTTCCTTCACAGCCACGCTGTAGTTGGCCACTCGCGGTCGCGTCACCGCCAGTCGCGTGAGCTCGTGGTAGTGGGTTGCAAATAGGGTTCGGGCACCAATCGCATCGTGCAGATACTCGGAGACGGCCCAAGCAATGGACACACCATCAAAGGTCGAAGTGCCCCTCCCCACTTCGTCGAGCACAACGAGGGAGCGGCGAGTCGCTCCGACGAGTATCGCGGCCGTCTCTCGCATCTCCACCATGAAGGTTGAGTCACCGCTGGCGAGATTGTCCGCAGCCCCGACCCGGGTGAAGACTCTATCCACAACGCCGATGCGCGCACTCTTAGCCGGCACGAAGCCGCCCATCTGCGCCATGAGCACGATATGGGCGACCTGTCTCATGTAGGTCGACTTGCCCGCCATGTTGGGACCGGTAATGAGGAGGAGCTGCTCCTGTACCGTGTCGATGTGGCAGGAGTTGGGAACAAACTCGCCCTGTCCCACGTGCATCTCAACCACTGGATGGCGACCTTCGACGATGTCCAGTATCTCGCTGTCGTCGACAACGGGCCTCACG
The DNA here is from genome assembly GCA_024222395.1 of Myxococcales bacterium. GTDB lineage: Bacteria > Myxococcota_A > Polyangia > Haliangiales > Haliangiaceae > NORP324. The sequence continues at coordinate 21,779 of JAAEPE010000553.1, read as the reverse complement.
TAGCCCAGGTCGTGAGCGACATCAGCCAGAGATGCCAATGCATCGACCGAAGCCACACTCTGGCCTGCAGCGAGAATCTGATCGATGCACTTTGCAGCTTCGCCACAGAGAGCCTTGAAGAGCTCGAATTCGCGGCTAACCAAGGCATCTTGTGCCGAGAGGATCTTGGCCTCAAGCTCTGCTAGCTCACTCGTAACATAGCGCTCCGCAGTAGCAACAGTCTGCTTGCGCACGTAGTGATTGGGCACTTTGTCGGCAAAGGCGCGTCCGACTTCGAGATAGTAGCCAAAGACTCGATTGTATTTGACTCGGAGCTTCGAGATTCCTGTGGCTTTGCGCTCACGCTCTTCGATCGCCAGAATCGCATCCTTGCCGCCGGTTGCGAGGGTGCGATTCTCATCCACCAGCTTGCAGTGGCCGTCGCGAATGATGCCGCCATCTTTCGTCACCAATGGCGGCTCATCAACAAGCGCCATAGCGAGTTTCTTGGCGACCTTGCTAAGAATCTTGAGCAGCTCCGGATCCAGAGTCAGGAGAGGCGGCGTCTTCAACGAGGGCTTCTTCTTGCCCTTGCCGCTGGAGAGGAGCTTCGCCAATCCCGGGAGGCTCTCGAGCGAAGAACGCAGCCTGCCCATGTCCCGAGGGTTGGCAACCCCAAGCGAGAGCCGCCCAGCGAGGCGCTCGATGTCGTAGACGCCGGCGAGTTCATCGCGCAGCTCACCGCGCAGACTCGCGTTCTCGACCAAGTATCCGACGGCATCGTGCCGAGCTGAAATCTCCGTAACGTCTAGCAGAGGATAGAGAAGCCATCGCCTTAGAAGGCGCCCCCCTGTTGCCGTCTTGGTTCGATCTAGCACGGCCAGAAGCGACCCGGCCTTCTTGCCGCCGACCAAGGTCTGGGTGAGTTCGAGGTTGGCCACAGCGGCCTCGTCGAGCACAACGCTGCTGCCGGGCCGATAGAGTTGAAGCCTTGTAAGAGGCAAGGTCCCGGTTGGCTGGGTGGCCCGCGCGTACTGCAGGACATCGGCAGCCGCCTGAGCGGCCAAGCCCTTATCCTCGAGGCCGAGGTCAGTTAGCGAAGCCGCAAAGCTGGTCTCAAGAAGCTTGCCGACCAGTGGTGCATCACAGCGCTCTATGCCGGTGTAGGCAACCTTGAAGCGCTCACAGAGTTTCTTCAGAGATGAGCTGGCAAGCTCCTTCTCTGAAGCCAGAATCTCTCTTGGCGCGACGCGGGTTAGCTCGGCGGCGAGTTCGGCCACCGAGTCGACCTCCGTAGCGCGGAACTCACCGGTGGAAACATCGACGTAGGCTAGCCCCCATCTTGGCCCGCGAGACTGAGGGACGATGGAGGCGAGATAGCGCGCGCTCTTTGGGTCGAGCACTTCATCGTCGACGACCACTCCTGGTGTAACGATTTGCACAACGTCCCGCTTAACAAGGCCTTTGGCCATCTTGGGATCCTCGACCTGCTCGCAGATGACAACTTTGAAGCCCTGCTCGGTGAGCCTTGCGATGTAGCCACGTGAGGCGTGATGAGGCAGGCCACACATGGGCACAGCGTCGGGCTTGCCCTTGTCTCGGCTGGTGAGGGTGAGGTCGAGAGCCTTGGCCGCGATGACCGCATCCTCGAAAAACATCTCGTAGAAATCCCCCATCCGAAAGAAGAGGATGCCGGTTGGATGCTCCGCCTTGACCTGCAGGAACTGCCGCATCAGAGGAGTATCAGCCGGATCACGTCGTGCCATGTGGCTGTTTGTATCCCGCCCATGTGACGCTACAAACGGCCGATTCACCCAGTTTGGCTGATGAAACGATCTCGCTTGGTGCAGCTATTTGAGTCGAGTTACGTAGGCGATCACGTGCTGGCTATCTTCGAAGTTGGACTTTGCATCCAATGCCTCATCGAAACTGGTGTAGCCGCCGACGCGAACTCGGAAATACGTCCCCTTCCCAGGGACATCGGCTTCGACCATGTAGGGCGCGTAGCTGCCTCCTTGGAGGCTTCGGAAGAAGGTATCAGCCTCATCCTTGTCTTGGAAGGAGCCGACTTGCAGGGTAAAGCGCTTGCGAGACTTCTTTGGAGTGCTGGTGCTGGCTTTGTCGGAATCCTCCTGCGCTTTGGCGGGCTTGCTTGCCTTCACCGGCTTGGGAGCGATAGACGGCGGTTGTTCCGTCACAGGATCTGATCCTACGTCGGGCTCTGGAGCCGCAAGAGGCTTGGCTGCCTTCTCCGGCTTGGGCTCATGCTCGGATACAACCTTCGGGGCAGCCACAAGGGGCCCGCCAACCGCCGGCTTGGGGCGCTGCGCGAGATGTGCATCCACCGATCCCAAACTGACGTCATCACCTCGCAATGCCGCTGGAAAGGCGAGGCCGTCGCCCCCCTCGAGCCTATCGAGGGCCGCGAGTGGATCGGTGACTGTCGTGCCACTCTCGACGACCGCACGAGCCTCGACTCGACGCCCGACCATCACCCCAAGGACAAAGACGAGGGTCGCAATGACCGCACCACCAAAGAAGAGGTAGAAAACCTGACGTTCATCAAGTTTTACCTCGATTTTGTCCTTAAACAGATCGCTCTCGTGACTCGCCACGCTCCTTTGTCACCCGGGACGCGGCCCGGGGCAAGAAAATGGAGAGCGATGCTGCGCGATTGCTATCCGACTCGTCGGCTACTGGATCACTGTAGGATCGAAAGCGCCTGGCTCTGTTGGATTGATGCGGATGATGCGTCCGTGATCGAGGGATGACGAATCTCCTTGATCGAGAATCCACAGATTTCCTGCCGGCCCTGGGACCACGCGAGTGGGCAGAGCCGCCGAGAGGCTTGGCACGGTCTTGGGAAAGAAGCCGCCGATGACTTGGAAGATAATCTGGTAGCCAGCGAATGGTGTGGCAAATGCGGGCCCCTCGCCGGCTTGATCACCGCGGCACTCAAGGTCACCCTTGGTCTCCGTATCGACCAGGTGGAACCGCAGAGCGCCATTGGCAAAGCGCACGGCTGTTGTCTCTCGCGCCCGCGGCGCCACATCCTGAGTAATGCAAATCCCATCTTGAACGACATAGGGCACGTAGTCTTCGTCGTGGCCAATGGTCGTTTGGCAAGGGTTCGGGCCCGTCATGAAGTCGCCGTCATCGTCACAGGGCTCGGGTCGCAGTGGAATCCGGGCAACCTGCAACGGGCTCGCAGTAGCAGGTCGAATGCAGGCCCCGGTATCGGGTGCGGCGACCAGAGCAGAAGCGTAGCCATCATCTTCCCCGATGACTGCGAACGCCTCGCCGATCTGGGTCTGGTAGCGCTGAACTGCGCCGATGCAGGCGGCCGGTGGCAGAATCGCTTCCACGCAGCGCTGCCCTGAGCAGGTGAAGCCATCTTCGCAGTCCTCTGCGCTCTCGCAGGCCATCTGACATCGATCCACACCGGGCACACGCCCTGGATCCGCTTCACAAACCCAGCTGAACTCTCGCAGTGGCTCAGGAATCGCAGCCTCTATTGGGTGATCATCTCGAGCAAGCAAAGGCTCTAGGAGTGCGAGTTCTTCGCACTGGGTCGCAGACTCACACCCATCGAGCGGCGTGGTCCGCAACATCCGACGACGCTCGACAAGCTCAAGCTCGCCTTGTGAACTGCTCGCCACCGAGTAGCGGCGACGGCTGGTCAGGAAGTCGCGGCAGGTACCAGATAGTGCGTCCGCCTCATCGGCTGGAAGGCAGACACCGGATTGCACAGCAGCGGTTGTATCCGCGTGTACATAGCATGACTCTCCAATACCGCACTGAGCGTCTTCGAGCAGTGGGTTGCAGCCCACGAGGGCCACAATGTCATAGGTCTCGATACCCAAACTGCAGAAGGGGGAGCCCGCATCCTGTAACAGCACGCGGGCGCCATCCCGAGCGACAACTCCCTTGCGAACCACAGGTCCATCGATAGCGACGTTCCAGGGATCAAGCGAGTGAGTGCCTTCCCACGCGATGGACCATGCCTGGTCTTCGACGGCGCGCAGGTCGGGGTAGGCCGCATCGCGAGTCGCGAGGTCGGCGGCAAAGGAGAGCTCAGTCACAATAGTGTCGATTGGATTGCCCAAGCCATCGTCTCCCTGGCAACGCTGCCCTCGGAAGAATGGCATTTCGTGAATCTTGCTATTGGCAATAGCAGCCAGGTCGATGATTTGAGATGGCGCGCTGCCCGTGCGAGCTCCCGCCGCATCCGTGGGCGGTGACGAGCAGTTCTCGGATACGGCGCCCCGAGTCGCGATGTCGTCTCGCAATTGGTGTGGGAGGGCGAGAGGCAGAGTCGCCGCGAGCGGTTGCTCGGAATTCCTAGTATCCGCATATCCGTCGTCATCTACGTTGATGATGAAGACTTGGCCGCTCGCCGCCGTCACAAAGGCGAAGCTGCCAATCATGGAATTGGGATCAGCCTGCACCGGCGGGGATTCAGGGTCGGTCGAAGTACTGAAGGCAATATCCAAAGGCATGGCCAACGCTGTCTGTCCATTGCGTCCTTGGGAACGACGTCCCGGCAGTTGGATGCCAGGTCCCGCAGCACCCAAGCGACGTTGCGGGGTTCGCAAATCGCCAACCGGCATGCATGAGAGAAATTCTACGTCCGTTTCATCAGCCAAGTAGCGCGGATCCACTTGGGTATCGCACTCTTGAGAGTGCTCAATGTCGATAACTCGAATGGTGGAGTCCGTAGCGATCGCATATACAAACTGAAATTCGCCAATTGGAAAGACAACACTGTCGTGCAAGTCGCCACCCATATCAATGCGCTCGGATATCGCGAAGTTTCGCAGCCCCACCTCTTCGCCCTCGGCCCCTGGTGCCACGCGAATTCGCCGAATCACAGTAGTCGGCAAGCCATCCTCGTCTAGCTCAATGATCGTGAAGAAAGGACTGGTCTCACTGGTGATGTAGAGACTGCCGCCATCAGGGGAGACCTCTAGAGCGACGGGCTTCTCCTCAATGATCTCAGGTTCCGTGCCGTGGGCAACGTTGATAACACCATCACCACATTGGATTGGGCACGCTGCGAAATCCGCGTCGGTAGCGGCTTCCACGATGCCGGTATCCCGAAATGCGAGTGCGGACTGAATCTCACCGCTGGCGGCCTCAACAACCGCCACCAAGTTGCAATCAGGATAGGTGATGTAGATCATACCCGCAGCTTCAAGCGGGCATATCTCGCCGATAATGTCGGTCTGAGGCCCGGCTGCGATGCTTCGGGGCCGCGTCAGTAGCGGGTCGCCAGCAGGAGTTGTGATCGCCACCCGATTGACCTCTGCGACACGAGCAAGATCGAGAGCACTAGTCGCATCGATAGATGCTAGATCGCAGCTCCCCGAGTTAGCTGTCATGACGAAGCAGCCACTCTGGTCCTCGGCCATGCCCACTGGCAAGGTGCCGACAGGAATGTCGTTTAGCCCCGGAGTTAGCTGATCGTTGTCTTGGATGCCGAGAGCACGCACGTTTACGACAGCCACGGTGCCAAGCGCTGGTTGCAAGACAAAGGCGAAGAAGTCGGGAGGCACAACGCCTTCTTGTCCCTCGGGCGTTTCGCCTCGGAGGTGGGCTGCGCAGGAACTCAGTGGTTGGGCACTGGTAACAGCCGTGCCATCGACATTGAGATCGCCGAAGCACGCAAAGCTGATTTCGGAAGGACGGTCGAGATTTCGTAGTGCTTGAGGCGTCGTATTCTGGCCGCAACCAAGCGCAAGCGACGAGGTGAACGCCGCCATTGCGAGCGCGTAGCGAAGATCAGACATTACTTGCCTCCTGACTGCCTAGTTCGACCCAGCTTAAGAACAACTCTGTTCTCAGTTGGTGACGCGAGTGTAAGGTCCACAACGGCTACCGTATCTTCTAGGAAATTGGTCACGTAGAGCTGCTCTTTTTCTTCGGAAATCGCAATGGCCTGAGGGCCGCGACCGACATCGACAATGGCATCAACGCCACCTCCGATAGGATCTACAACCCAAACCTGGCCTTCTCGGAAGCAAGCCACATAGACCTTCTCCCCTGCCCCGAGGTCACCGACGGTAAGATTGGAAGCGTTACTACAAATCTCGATGACCTGCTTGAGCGTATTCTTGGGCTGCCCTGCAGCATCAAGAGACGTATCGAGCACTTGCAAGACTGCCGGATCTCGGTTGACCACGTATGCGACTGTGCCTTCCTCGTTGAAGCGTATACCTCGGGCATCGTCCGATGGCAGAACATCGCGAAGGAAGAAGTAGTCTGAGGGAACGAGAGCCGGAGGGCTGGCTCCTATTCGCGCAACCGTGAAGATCTGAACTCGTTCCTCCGAGCGAGAAGTCACGTAGACGCGTCCTCCAGGAAGTCGGGCAGCAGCACCGAGAGCACTGCGTGCACCGGTCGATGGATCCGTATCGAAGACGCCACCAAGGGCATCTGAAATCACAGGGGGACTGCCGTCGGTCGGGGCGTCCGCAAGTGAAACTGCACCTTGAGTTAGGTGCGTCATGATCACAAAGCCATCAGCACTGTCCACGTAGAGACCAAAGGGCTCTGCTGGCAAGTTGCCGATTGACTCGTCATCGCGTAGTCGGGTCAGTCGGTGTTCTTGGTTGCACCGTGGCATCGCTCCGCTGCCGCCGCATTCGAGTTCACGGCTAGCCGGATCGAAATCAAGCCATGTGAGAGAGGGGTCACCGCGCACGGCTGCGAATACACGCGCACTCCCGTCGTCCAAGGCTTGTACCCCGATCTCCGTTGCGAAGTTCCCGGTGCGTACCGTCGAATCGGCCACGATAACCTCGGCCTCATTGCAGACGAGCGTCGTGGCGATTGTGCTATCAATTTCGCAGTCTGCGCCGGCGGGCACCTGGCCGCCATTCAACCATGACGCCGCCAGCTCCTTCACGCGCTCAAGATCGACGACGACGATAGATCCCGAGTCGTAGCGCAAGTCGGAATTTGCATTGGTAACAAAGAGCGAGCCCTCGTCCCCGTCGATCGCCATGCCCGTGGGAAAGAAGAACTGGTCATCGGGGGGGCGAACCTCGTCGCTGGTTGCGGGGCAACCCGCGAGCATCGGCAAGGCGGCGAGCGTGAGCACCAAGGCCCCCCTAGCCGTCCCGGCCAAGGACGGCGATCGGGTGAAAGCAGTCTGAGTGAGCGCGGTCATTATTGTGTGCATCGCTTTCATCGGTATCTTGCCAGGGTTAGGACTCGGAACAGAGGTCTGTGGTTGCACGCCGCCTACACGCTTCTGCATCTACTTAGACCTCGCCTCGCCGCGGAGCGCCGCTTGCGCCGCCGCAACTCGGGCGATAGGGACCCGAAATGGGGAGCAGCTCACATAGTCGAAGCCCTCGCGGTGGCAGAACTCAACTGATGAGGCCTCGCCGCCGTGCTCTCCACAAATGCCTACCTTGAGCTTGGTCTTGACCGCCCGCCCCTGCTCAACCCCGACACGAATGAGGGCACCAACGCCCTCGCGATCTAGACGTACGAATGGGTCGTCGTCCAGCAATCCGCGCTCAAGATAGTCTGGCAAGAACCGCCCCGCATCATCTCTGGACAATCCGTAGGTGGTCTGGGTTAGGTCATTTGTCCCGAAGGAGAAAAAGTCTGCGTGCTCGGCGATATCACCGGCGACGAGACACGCCCGCGGCAATTCGATCATCGTGCCCACGAGATAGGGCAACTCGACTTCTGCTGCTTCCAATACTACATCGACTACGTCGCAGATCAAGGGCCGAAGGGCTTCGAGCTCGCGAGGAACCGAGACGAAGGGAATCATGATCTCTAATTGAACGGGGACGCCGTCGGCCAGTGAGGCGACCGCCGCCTCAGCCAATGCTCTGGCTTGAACCTCATATACTTCGGGCCAGCTCACAGCCAGTCGACAGCCTCGGTGCCCGAGCATCGGATTTACCTCGGCAAGATCTGTGATCATTCTCTTGACGTTGGTCGTCGTGCGCCCGCTCGCCTTGGCAAGCTCGGCGATTTCCGCATCAGTGTGCGGCAAAAACTCGTGTAGCGGCGGATCGAGTAGGCGCACCGTTACCGGCATCCCTTGCATGACTCGGAAGATGTCTTTGAAATCTTCGCGCTGCATTGGGAGGATTTGTGCGAATGCCTCACGCCGACTTTCCAAGCTCTGCGCGAGGATCATTTGGCGAATGGCAAGAATACGCTCAGGGGCGAAGAACATATGTTCCGTTCGGCAAAGGCCAATGCCCTCCGCCCCGAAGGCAATCGCCGTGCGTGCGTCGATGGCACTGTCCGCATTGGTGCGGACCTTCAGTCTTCGCACTTCGTCCACCCACCCCATCAGGGTGCCAAACTCATCTCCGATCGAAGCGGGCACAAGCCCCGCGCGCCCAGCAAACACCTCACCAGTAGCGCCATCAATGGTAATGAGGTCACCGAGCGAGAAGCACCGCTCATCGATTCGCATTTCCTTCTTCGCCGGGTCGATGGCCAAAGCACGACACGCAGTAACGCAGGGCTTGCCCATTCCGCGCGCCACGACCGCAGCGTGCGACGTCATCCCCCCCCGGGCCGTTAGCACGCCGGTCGCCGCCTTCATGCCGTGAATATCCTCCGGCGAGGTGTCATTGCGAACGAGCAAGACCGTCTCGCCGCGCGCGGCCCAGGCTTCTGCCTCATCGGCCCCAAAGACGATTCGCCCAATCGCAGCACCAGGGGACGCAGGCAAGCCCTTTGCGATAAGCGGGGGTTTGCTCTCCGGGTCGATAGTCGGGTGCAAGACCTCGTCAAGCTTCGCCGGGTCCATCCTTGCTATCGCCGTGCGCTCATCAATGTAGCCCTCGGCAACCATGTCCACAGCGACCTTGACCATTGCTGCGCCGCTGCGCTTGCCAGTACGGGTCTGTAAGAGCCACAAACGTTCACGCTGAATGGTGAACTCAAGATCTTGCATGTCGCCGAAGTGTCTCTCGAGACGTTCGGCCACGGTGAGAAGCTCTTCGTAGGCTTCTGGCATGCACTCTCCGAGCTTTGCGATGTTCTCCGGTGTGCGCACACCCGCGACTACGTCCTCGCCCTGGGCGTTTAGGAGAAACTCTCCGAAGAACCCCGAATGTCCGGTGGCAGGATTCCGCGTGAAGGCAACGCCGGTGGCGCAGTCCCCACCCATATTGCCAAAGACCATGGTCTGAATATTGACCGCTGTGCCAACCTTGCTATCGATGCCGTGCATCCGACGATAGAAGACAGCACGTTTGTTCTGCCACGATCCAAAGACGGAACGCACAGCGCCCCAAAGCTGGGCCATGGGATCCTCGGGAAATGGCTGTTCGACTCGCTTGAGAATCTCGATCTTGAAAGCGGTGACCAGACTGCGCAAATCATCGGCACTCAAATCGGAATCATCCGTGACGCCAACCTCCGATTTCTTATCAGAGAGCAACACAGCGAATGGGCTCTCATCACCATCAGTCTCGGCCCGCACGCCCATCACAACTTCGCCATACATTGCGACGAAACGCCGGTAACAATCGTATGCAAACCGCCCGTCGCCGGTTTGCTCGGCTAGGCCTTGAACCGTCTCGTCGTTGAGACCTAGATTGAGAACGGTATCCATCATTCCCGGCATCGAAACTGGAGCACCAGAACGCACCGAGACCAAGAGCGGGTTGTTGCGATCTCCGAAGGCAGACTCCGATAGCTCTGCGATTCGTTCCAGAGCCGCGTCGACTTGAGAGCCAAGAAGCGTTCGCAAGTCGGTCTCTCCATCGACTGCGAGGGCGCACACCTCGGTGGTAATCGTGAATCCAGGAGGAACAGGGATCCCCAATGCTGTCATCTCTGCGAGATTCGCCCCCTTTCCGCCCAGGAGCCCCTTCTGCCCGGCGTTGCCATCGGCTTCCCCGGCACCAAATCGATATACGTAGCGTGGCATGCGATATCTCGATTAGACAGCGAGTTGCCTGAAGTCGGCGATGCGAGTGAATGTGTCGTTGATACGCCCGAGCATCGCGAGCCGGTTGTCGCGCACGCCCTCATCTTTGTCCATGACCAAGACCGCGTCGAAGAAGGAATCGACAGGGCCCTTTAGTTCGCTGAGGATCTGCAGCGCCTTCACATAGTTGTGACTCTCGAGATTCGTGTCGACGCGCTCCAAGACCCCCTGGTAGGCAGTCCAAAGCCCTCGCTCGCCGTCTTCCACAAATGCCTCGGGATTCGGCGTTCCAGACGGGCTCTGCCCCTTGAGGATATTCGCTACGCGTTTGAACGCAGCTGCCAAGGGCTCGAAATCATCACGAGAACGCAGTTGGGAGACCGCCTCCGCTCGCGCTCTCGCGTCGCGTGGATTGTGAAAGCCGACCGCCAAGGCTGCATCGACGCAATCGCCAGGTAAGGAGACGCTGTCGGCAAGAAGACCTCTGAAGCGTATGCGCAAGAAGTCGAGAACCTCGGCGCAGACCTTCTTGGCATCGATGGATAGCGATTGCCCTGTGGCAACCGCCGCCACAGCGCGCTCGACGAGAATCACCAGATCGACAGGCCAGGTCCGCTCGACAAGGAGACGCAAGATGCCGAGAGCGGCGCGTCTAAGCCCGAATGGATCTGCGGACCCCGTCGGCACAACACCAATGCTGAAGCAGCCGGCGATGGTGTCGAGTCTATCGGCGATGCCGATGAGAGCCCCCACGTCCGAGGTGGGCAAGTCGTCGCTAGCACCGCGCGGCAAGTAGTGCTCTTCGATGGCCACGCTCACCGCCTCGGGCTCACCTGCGAGAGTTGCGTAGCGCCGCCCCATAGTGCCCTGGAGTTCGGGGAATTCCGATACCATCTGCGAACACAGGTCGGCTTTGCATAGTTTGCAGGCTCGGCTCACAGAGTCCACGTCGACGCCAACGTCGCCCGCCAGCGCGATTGCGCCTGCGGTGAACCGTGCGACTTTGTCGCTAATTGAGCCGAGCTTCTTTTGAAAGACGACGTCGTCTAGCTTGCCAGCAAAGAACTCAAGGTCGCGTTTCAGATCTTCTCGGAAGAAGAACTGAGCGTCCGCGAGACGAGCTGCCAAGACGCGCTCGTTGCCACGTCGCACCAGCTCTGCATCGCGAGTTACAGTGCCTGCGATTGTCACAAAGCGGTTGAGCAGCGTGCCGTCGGGACGGTTCATTGCAAAATACCGTTGATGCGAGCGCATTGCAGAGACGATAACTCGCCCTGGGACTTCCAGGTATTCTTCGGGGAACTCACCACAGATACCAACCGGGTATTCGATGAGGTTCGCAACTTCGGCGACAAGCTCCTCATCGGGTCGAACGGTTCCCTCGACTTCACTCTCAATCCGGCAAATCTCGGCGGCTATCATGGTTTGACGAGTTCCAGTGTCGACGACGACAAACGCCTCACGCAGGACCTGAGTGTAGTTCTCAAGAGTGCCACTGAGTTCGATTGAAGCTGGCGCCAGAAATCGGTGCCCGCGGCTCTCATTCCCCGCAGCAATGCTCGCAAAGCTCAGAGGCAATACCTCGCCGCCGAGCATGCAAACGAGCCAGTGTACGGGGCGCACAAATGCTTCTTCGCCCTCGTGCCATCGCATGGACTTTGGCCACGGAAGAGTCTTGAGAAGGCCACTGAGCACGTCAGGTAGCACGTCGCTCGCTTTCTTGCCGGTCTCTTTGCGAGTACAGAGAAGGTACTCGCCCTTCTTGCCCTCAGCTGGCCCCTTGCGAAGGTCTTCGATGGCCACGCCATTGCGCTTTGCAAAGCCCAGAGCAGCCTTAGTCGGTTTGTCCTCTTCGTCAAATGCCACCCGCGCCGGCGGACCAACCATTTCCTCGGCCAAGTCGTCCTGCCCTGCGGCAAGCCCAACAATGGAGAGGGTGAGCCGGCGCGGAGTTCCCAGCGTCTGCACGGAGTCGAATCCCAGTCGCAGTTTTCCGAGCTCCACTTCGCACTTGGTCTTCAGGGCCACCATTGCCTTGGTCAGATAGCCTGCAGGAATCTCTTCGGTACCAAGCTCAAGCAGTAGTTCAAGCGACATGATTTGCCTCCTCTTTCGCAGCGCTAGAGGAGTTGCCACCAGCAAGCGAGGCGCGAGCGGCAGCAAGGGCGGCGGCGTTAACGCCTGACTCAATATTGGCCATGAACGCGTCTCTGGCGCGCCCCCCCCTCTCCTCTCCGAGAAGTGGGAAGCCGAGCTTGGCCCGACTCATGAGGTAGGCCTCGGCGCATGCGCGCGACAGCGCGCGAACTCGCCCGATGAAGCGCTGGCGCTCCGTTACAGAAATTGCGCCACGAGCGTCGAGCAAGTTGAAGACATGAGAACTCTTCATGCAGTAGTCGTAGGCGGGAATCGGTAGCTCCAGCTCGACTAGGCGCTTGCACTCGGCTTCAAACTGGTCGAAGAGTTCGAAATTAAGCGCAACGTCGGCGTGGGTGAAGTTGAAGTGCGAGTACTCGACCTCACTCTGCATGTGAATGTCACCGTACTTCGTTGTCTCGTTCCACGATAGGTCGAAAATGTTGTCGACGTTTTGCAGGTACATGGCGATGCGTTCAAGGCCAATCGTGAGTTCGGCAGTTACGGGCATAAGCTCAATACCACCCGCCTGCTGAAAGTATGTGAACTGGGTGATTTCCATACCGTCTGCCCAGACTTCCCAACCAAGCCCCCAAGCGCCAAGAGTAGGCGATTCCCAATCGTCTTCTACGAAGCGAATATCGTGTTCGAGTGGATCGAGTCCGATGTGCTTCAGCATCTCGATGTAGAGTTCTTGAACATCGAGCGGCGAAGGCTTGAGCCCAATCTGGAATTGGTAGTAGGCGCCGACGCGATTCGGATTTTCGCCGTAGCGCCCATCAACAGGTCGGCGACATGGTTGTACGAATGCGGCCTTGAATGGCTCAGGGCCAAGGGAGCGCAGAAAGGTCGCCGAGTGGAAGGTGCCAGCGCCAACTTCGATGTCGACGGGTTGCTGGATCACACAGCCGTGGGACGCCCAAAACTGCTGAAGCTCGAGAATAAGAGTCTGCAAATGCATGGCGATACGTTGGTCTTGAGCGAGCCCCGAAGGCTCAATAGTTCCCGGCGAATTCCGGAGCCGGTGAGGCAGCCGGGGCGGCAACCTAGCAGTTGGGTTGCAGGGTGGTCAAGACGACCTAGATACTGGAAACTCTTGACCTTCGTCGGAGCCATTCGATACCATGCTGACATGATGAGACCGGGTGAGAAGCGGGGCCACTCAAGCGCCAGAAGGACGTCATCCTCGGGGCCTGCCCTACTATCGATTGGCCTAGCGCTATCTGCTGGTGGCTGCAGCGTTCTGCTCGACTTTGATGAGCCGATTGGGCCGGGCAGCTCGGATGCAGGCGCTGACGCTGACGCTGGCATAGCCGACGCCGCCGACATGCCGGATGCTTCTGCAGCGGCAGATGCGGAGACAGCGGTCGCCAACTGCATCGCCTTCGAGCCCAACGATAGTCTTGCCGCTCCCGCTGCCATAACGCCCATGACGCTGGCCGCCTCGATTTGCCCAGGGACTACTGACGTGGACTTCTACTCCTTCGTGCTTGCTGCCAGCAACAACCTCACGATCTCGCTAGCCTTTGACAGCCCAACGAGCAATCTAGATCTTGAGGTCTACAACTCGATGGATGAGCTTGTGGCTGCGACAGAGGGCGATACCTCCATCGAGCAAATCGTACTGAGCCAAGCTCAAGGCAACGACCTGCCCGAGGGAACGTATCGCATCAAAATCCTCTCGGAGACCCCAGAAGACAGCGTCGACTACGATCTCACACTCGACGTATCGAGCTTTCAAAGCTCGCAGGCCAAAGGCAAGGGGCCACGAAGGCCGGCACTGGCGACCGGCAAAGGCTTTGACGAGTTCTAGAGATCGAGCAGACCGCCGGGGCCGGAACCACCGTTCTTCTTGCCGCCGACCGGCCGCTTGCGCATCTCGACTGAGACGCGCATATCTGCCTTCACGCTGAGCGTCTTTTTGAAGACTCGATAGCCTCTTGCCCGCACTACGAGTTTGGCTTTCTGCTGCGTCTTGCCCGCAGCGATCTGGAAGTCCACAGAAGTTCCGCTAATAGGTTTGTTGTTCAGTGTGATGCTAGCGATGGTGTCATCGTCGATGCCGGTAACATCAAACCGCAGGCGCACATCAATAGGCTCGGGATCTGGCTCGGGAGGATCTGGACCTACAACGGGATCCTTGGGAGCGGGATCAGAGACTGCGGGATCAGAGACTGCGGGATCAGAGACTGCGGGATTCGCTGTGGCAGGTGGAGGGTTGGCGGCTACCGAATCGGTGTCGGATGCAGGATCCGTAGCGGGTTCGGACCCCAGATCTGTCGTAGGCAGAGAGTCCGGATCCGACTCGGGGTCCCAAGCCGGTGCATCCGAATCGTCGAGAAGATCCGCGTAGGTGGTCGCTGGCTTGGCTGCCGCTGACGCGGGCTCCTTGGCAGCGATGGCCTCGGACGCGTCGCCACCTCCAGAAATCAGTAGTAGCCCTAGGGCGATGCCCACAATCAGCCCACCACCTGCGGTCGCACCTAGAGGCATCTTGCCTCCAGGCGATTGGCCGCCCGACGGCACACCACCGTTGGTGGCAGCGATTTGCGCCTGCTGCTGCATGCTTGGTGGAGAAGATCCGTATCCTTGATTCGGTGGCTGCTGTATGCTCATTCTTCGCGGCTCCTACCGTGCTCGTTCAAACGCGGACGTCCCACCAAGGTATCAGAAGGACGCTCCAAGCGCCACGCCGGCTCCGTCGCCGCTCGCGTATGGAGTGATACGGACACTGGACATTGTCTCTGTCTTCTCTTTGCTGGTCTTGTATTTGGCGTAGTAGTAGTAGGTGCCATACCCCGCTGCGAGCACACCACCCGCCAAGAAGACATCGGTCACAAGGCGGTAGGTCTTGCCACTATCTCGAGCGCTGCGGCGCTCCTCGTCCGAGCGAGTCACATCCTCATAGCGATCATGACGGGCCTTGGCTGCGATGCCAGAGAAGCCCGCTCCAATCAACATGGCCCCAGAGACGCCGAAGCCGATGGTAAGCGGCTTCTTGCTTGCAGTCCCTCGCGAGCCGCTCTTCTTGACACTCTTGACGACAGCGACGATGAGCTTGTCTCCACCTATGACCTTGAGTGCGTCGAGTCGAATGCGTCGGGATTCGACCTTGCCAGGAGTAAGGTCGAGGACCCCTTCTTCGGGCGAGTGTCCATCGAGAGTCACCATGTACTTGTGCTCACCTGGCGTCATGTAGTGAAGGCCATCGAGAGGTGTACGACCGATGTCTTTGCCATCGATGCTGACCACAGCCCCAGCCTGCTCAACAATCAAATCCAACGCGACTAGTTCTTTGTGCACCTCTGCGATGGCCTTGTGCACTTCGGCGACCAGCTCGGGTTTGGGATCGTCGCTCCCCCTAAGCATGGCTTGGTAGTGCTCCATTGCCTCCATGTGCCGCCCGAGCCGATGTTCTGCTCTTGCAATGGGAAAGAAGATCTTCGGGCTATTGAAGTGTTCGTAGGCTTGTTTGTAGAGGCCAAGCGCTTCCTCATATGCCCCCATACCCTTCACAGGATTGTCCTGCTCCATGTAGCGATCGCCCTTCGCAAGAAGCTTGTCGCCCTTGCCCAAGAGCCTTACCGCCTTCGCTTTGTCCTCGGCATGTGCGCTGGAGGGTGCCAGAACGAGAACAAGTACGCTGCAGCATGAAAGTAGTGTGAGTCCAAGCCAACGAGACATGAGCACTAGTCTACTCCTTGTTGCGCAGCTTCGCGATGAACTCAACCGACTTGAGCGGCTTGCCCACATGCCAATACAAGAGAGATAACATCGCCTGCCGAGCTTCGACTGCTGCTGGTAGCGTGTCGAGCGCGTCGCCACTCTCGAGCTTTGTGAGTGCCTGCGCAGTGATGAGGTAGTCGATGGCTTCCGCCGAAATCGGCCGCATCCCTCGGCTCAATTCGAGGGCAGAGCATGTATCGCACAGTGCTCCGCCCCGCTCTGGCGCCCAGTGCATACCGGTTGCCCCCAGGCTCTCGTGGCAGGCAGCGCACCTGGTCAGAAGTGGAGCCAACCCAAGTTCCATTAGCAGACGCAACTCAAAAACTCGCAATCGCCCGACCCTCGGTCCTGAGTCCGCTAGCCCCTTGTAGAGGTCGACGAGCAGATCAAAGAGTGCGGGTTCCGGTAGCTCCGGTACGCTCAGCTCGCGAACAAGTTCGGTTCCGTAGCTGCCGTGCGCCATCGCGGCCACGTCCGAGGCAAGCTCCGTGAAGTTCTGCACTGGCTGGGCATTCAACAATGTCCACATGCTCGCCTTGGGCTTGGTCTGCAGACCAATCTCGCTGATCGTAAAGAGCCCTAGGCCGGCGCCAAAGCGCTTCCTTGACCTGCGAGCACCTCGTGCAAGCGCGACAATCTTGCCAAGTGTGCGACCGTAGAGGCCGACGATTAGGTCGCTTTCCCCGTATTCAGTCCGGCGCAAAACCAGGGCTGGCTCGCCTTCGACCGTTTGCAAGGGGCTGTCTAGCTAGGCGTGGAAGAGCCCGGAGTGGGACGACGACTCCGGGCCAGCCAGAGTAAAGATCAACGCAGCCTCCGTCTCGCCTCGAGCGAGAGAGTCTTGCGAATCAAGTAGCTCTGGCTGATTCAGCGTGAACCCATCGGTGCTAGTACCCGGCCTGCGCAAAAGGTAGCTCATGGTGAGCGTGGCGACGATAACCAGAACGATGACTCCCAGCGTGAGAGGCCCACGATGAGTCATGTCACTATCGTAGTCGAGCGAAGGAGGAATGAAGGTGTGATCACGACGCTCGCGAACCGATTTGCAATCGGCAGCGACCTCTTCAGACGCGGCTGGGACTGAACATGCACTCTCGCCAGCACTAGCATTCCCAGAGGAACTCTTACCAGAGCCGTCACGCCCAAGGCCGTTGCGCATTTGCAAACCTAGGTCGAGAGCATCACGCAGAACTTTTCGTACCGCATTGCCATCGGCGCTGCCGGTCGCGTCCTCTGACTTGGCAGACTTGCCCCCGGAGAACCCTGTGGAGAAAGCGTCTGTGACTTCAACAGCCTCTTGCTTTGTTGACCAGTCACTACTTCTGGTCGATGCTGTAGTCCCGCGTGCTCGCCGAGGCTTCGTTTTACGACGAGAACCAAGAACGGCGTCAGCAAGTTCGGAGGATACAGGCGCCGGGCTGAGCCCACACTGTGCATAGCGACGAACAACATCGTCGCCGTCGAGGCCCAAGCAACGCGCATAGGAGCGCAGAAAACCACGAGCAAAAACATCGCCGGGGAGACTCTCAAAACGACCGGCTTCGATGTGGCCTAGAGAGGTCTTCGGTATCTTTGTAGTACGGACGATTTCCTCGAGTCCCATCTCGAGATCTTCCCGCTTGTCTTGAAGCGATCGACCAAGGCGCTCTCTCGGGTCAAGTTGCATGGCATCGCGTTGCATATCGTCTGAAGAGGCCTCTTGCCCAGCGTCCTCAGCTTCAGCCGAAGAAGACGCTGCAGACGAAGACGCTGCAGACGAAGACGCTGCAGACGAAGACGCTGCAGACGAAGACGCTGCTGCGGCGCGGGAAAGTTCGATTATGCCATCGGCCTTGAGGCGATCGGTGTCTAGTCGTTTCTCCATTACACCCCTGCCTGGCACTGCGCGGCGATACAGCTTTGGGGAGCTAGAGCACTGCACTGGTCGATTGCGTTTGGAAGCTCGCTTGTCATGGAAAGCTGGGTCATCGTCTTCACTAAATACAGATGTGCTTCTTGCATTCGACACTCATCGTCGAGCACAACTGCCTGAAACTGCTTGAGCGATTTATTCCACTCTTTACGTTTAAAGTAAACCCTGCCCATACGATACTTGGCGACACACATTTTGGCGTTCGACTGTAGCGCTTGACGCAGCTCTTTCGCCGCGCCGGCGTCGTCGCCCAAGTGAAACTTGGCCCAGCCCAGGTCGGCGCGGGTGAGCCCGAGCGCCATCAGTCGATGGGGGACTTCGATGGCCTTGGTGAGCAATCGAATCGCCTCATCGTGCTCTTCGAGCAGAGCATGGGACTTGGCTTGATTAGCGTAGGCCTCGCTGTACTCGTCATCGATCTCGGTGGCCTTCTGGAAGTTGAGGCTGGCCGACTCGAAGTGCTCATTCATTTCGGCTCGCAGAGCCTCCGCATCAACCCCAGTCAAGCAGTCATCAACCTCCAGAATTCGGTTGTTCTGCCCAGCCTCGAGAATATCGACAAGCCCTAGGACCAGATATGCCTCGGCGTTCTGACCGTTGTACTTGATCGCGGTGGTGGCCTCTTTGCGGGCTGCGTCTAGCTGATGCCGAGACAGGTAGTCCTTGGCGATTTGCACCCGGGTATTGCTCTTCTTGGGATTCTGCGTAGATGCACCACAACCGACGCCAGCACCGACGAGTGGGGCGAGAATTATGAGAAAGGCCAATAACCCTTGAGATATAAGCAACTTAGGAGACATCGTCCTGAATGGCGGCCAAACTAGCAATGACGACGCATCATGTCAATCTCAGCGAGGCTTGTTCACCAAGTCCGATTCACTTCGCCCGATCCCTTGAAAGCCGGATACTTGCACGAGAGAGATTTCGGCGACCAAAGAGTGCGAGACTTCGGTCATGTCCGCTCCGGTAGATGCTGCCAATCCAACTCGAGAACTGCACTTTGCCAGCAAAGATGGGTGTCAGCTCTTTGGAAGATTGTACGAGGCGGTGAAGCCGCGAGCCAACGCACTCATCGTTCACGGCTATGCGGAGCACTGCGGTCGCTACGCAGAGGTGGCGGAAATGCTCCAAGCGCGGGGGTTTAGCGTCTTCTGCCCTGATATGCGTGGGCACGGTCGCTCCCAAGGAGACCGTGGCTACGTAGAGTCGTTTGACGATTACCTAGATGATCTTGAAGCCGCTCTCACGACACTGGCGGCAGAAGTGGGCGAACGCCCGGTACTTCTGGTCGGTCATTCCAACGGTGGACTGATCGCATTGCGAGAAATCGCCGATCCCTTTCGGTGCCCAAAGATCATCAAGGCAGCAGTCATCTCCTCACCATTCCTCGAGCTTGAGAGGAAAGCTCCAGTGCAAGTGCTCTTCGCCAAGGTGGCGAGCAAGTTGCTGCCAAAGCTCGCTCTTCCGAACAAGATTCAGAGTCGCGAGCTAACCCACGACGAAGCAAAGATCAGCGAGCACGAAAACGATCCCCTGTGTCACGACGTGGTATCCGCACGCTGGTTCACGGAAGCGGTGGCCACCCAGAAGTGGGTCACCGAGTTCGCCCATCGCATCACAATACCAACCACTTGGCTGGTGGCTGGCCAGGATTCGCTAGCCAATCCAGAGCAGACGCGCAAAGTCCACGCTACCGTCAGTGCCGAGACGAGCTACAATGAGTTCGCCGAGATGCGGCACGAGGTGTTCAATGAGGTCGATCGTAGCAAAGTCTTCGATCTCGTCATCGAATTCTGCGATCAGGAGTTTCACGAATAACTCCAAAGGCTTAGAGAGATTCTTGATTGCCTAAGCATCGAGCACAGGCTATACTTAGGACACCGCTCTACGTTGCATATCGCCGAAAGCAGGCGACACCCAAAGATCATGTCCCTCCTATTCACATGCGTATGCAACCAGCCAGAGCGTCTGCTCTCAGCGATCGAGCCGGTGCGTGAGGTGCTCCAAACCAGGGACATAACTCGCTGGGGACTCAGCTATGTGCAGGCGGGCGAGGTTCTTCTCTCGCGCCACCCCAAGCCCGTGAAAGGCACCTTCGACTTTTTTGAAGTGCTTGGGTCGCTTTGCTCTGACTACGTAATAGGTGTGGCCACAGATGACGAGACGTATCGGGGCAATGCCAATACTCAGCCCTTTCGCTACAAGCATTGGGTGCTCGGTATGCAAGGGGATATCGAGGACTTCTCCGAGGCACACGACGCACTCGAAGCACATCTGCCCGGCTTTCTGGGGCGCGGCATCAAGGGAAAGAGCCCCGCAGAATACGTCCTTTACATTTTCCTCTCCCTACTGCACGACTCAGGTCAAATCGACGATCATAACTTGCCAACCAAAGACTGCGCGTTGGCGCTGCGAGCCGCGCTCGCCCTGGTTCAGAAGGTTTGCAGCGACACAGGGCTCTCGGGGACTCTCGGAAACGTCATGGTCTCGAATTCTCGTTCCACCCTGGCCGCCCGGCTCGCGGGGCCACTATTTCTACGACGTCTCAAGCACGTTGAAGATCCCAAGCGGCCAGAGACAGAATTCCGCTCTGTATTGGTCGTGGGGGCCGAAAGCGCCCTTGGTGAGGGCTTCGAGGAACTGCCCGCCCAATCGATCCTGTGCATCAACCGCGACCTCTCCACCGATATCATCCCTCTCTAGAGCGAATTCTGTAGATCGAATCGCATAGATCCGCGTTGGAGAGTGCATGACCTTTAGGAAATCGGCACCTTCGAACTCTGCGGCTCTCAAGACTTCTGCCATTCTAGCCGCCGCTGGTGCGCTATCGGTAGCAGCGCTCGTCCTCACCCAGCGGACGCCCGCGGCTGCGACAGATAGGGGCCCGGATTCACAGTCCTCGGCCCAGAGCCAGGCGCTCAATCTGGGAGCCACCCTCGCCTCTTCTCATATCCTAGCGGGAAATCACACGGCCTACATGGCGGTGACCCTCGAAGCTCCAGATCGAGAGCACTTGGCGCGCCCCGATGTCGACTTGGCAGTAGTCTTTGATCGCAGCGGCTCAATGGAGGGTGAGAAGCTCTCCCAAGCCAAGCTCGCTGCGCGCCAGCTTGTCAGCGGCCTCGAGCATGGAGATAGGTTTTCCATAACTGCCTACGGCACGGATGTCGACGTGCTACTTCCGAGCACAATTGCGACAGAGCAGGCCAAACAGGCAGCTCTGATGACAATTTCTCAGATTTATACCGATGGTGGTACGAATATGAGCGGCGGTCTCGTCGCAGGTCGCTCTCAGCTTCTGAGCCTCGGTGCGAGTAGCCAGCGAGTGCAGAGAATTATTCTGATCAGCGATGGCCAGGCAAACGAAGGAGTCGTCGGCAAACAAGAACTCGCCGAGTTGGCAGCGCAGTCCGCACAGCAGGGCGTATCTATCACCACGGTGGGAATAGGCCTCGATTTCGATGAGCAGACGATGACTAACATCGCCGTCTCCGGTCGCGGAAACTACTATTTTGCTGAATCCGCAGACATGCTCGCGGAGCTCTTCTCTACAGAACTTTCCAGACTGGGCGCCACGGTCGCAACCCGGGTACAGCTTCGCATTGCCCCCAAGGCCGGCGTCGAAGTACAGGAAGTGCTCGGCTACGACTTCGTCCGCGACGGAGACCAGATCCTTGTCAATGTCGCCGACATGCACGCTGGCGAAACTCGCAAAGTCATCGTTGCCCTCCAAGTGCAAACGCCAAGGTCTAGTTCGATGAACATCGCCGCCCTCGAAGCCTCCTTCTTTGAACCCGGTTCCAGCAAGCTCCTGAATCTCAGTCGCAAGCTTGGAGCCGAGATCACAAGCAACCAGGCTTTGGTCGACAGCAATCGAGACCAGATGGGCAATCGGCTCATCGAGCGAGCACTCACCGCCAAAGTCATCGAGGAAGCCACCAGGGAATACGAGGCTGGCAACATGGCAAAAGCGAATAGCCTCATCGACCGCCGAGCTGAAATGAGTCAGGCGATTGCAGCGGAGATGGGCGACGGTGCCCTCGCATCTGAGATAGCAGCGGTCCAGCAGCGCACCAAGGGCAATTTATCCAGGGCACCAGCCGCATCACG
>JAAEPE010000552.1 GCA_024222395.1 Myxococcales bacterium | reverse complement strand
GCACGCGCTTCGTTCGCCAGAACTGGCGGCCCGCGTAGGTCTGGGCAGTGATGACAAAGGCCTGTGGCCCGGCGTCGTCGCCTTCCAGACCCCGGATGGCAGCACGGAGGTGGGTATCACCTGCGCGCTTTGCCACGTGGCTATCGAGGACGGAACAATGGTCGAGGGACGCGCCCGCCGAGAGTTCGACTACGGTGAGATGCGCCTGGCCTACTACCGCGACACCGGCGCCTTTCTCGAGGAAGACGTTCGCCAGCGTATGGAACGCTGGGGCCTCGGCCGCGCCGACATCACCCAGGACGACGACGAAGATCCGGTTGCCATCGTCGATTTTGTGGGGAGCCCGAGACCACGACTACCTCACCCAGTCTGGCACCATTCGACACCTGCATCCGGCGGCCATGGCCATCCGTCAAGAGACCCAGCTTTTGCACGCCAACCAGGAACGGGTGCGACCACCGCGGGAGCTAGCCTGGGCGCTCGCCATGTTCGTGTACTCCATGACGCCTCCAAAGCGAGTTGCGCACACCCCGGATGCGCGCACAGAGCACGGAGAGTCCCTCTTCACCGAGCACTGCGGCTACTGCCATCGCGACAAGAACTACGGCGGCCTCCCGGTCGCTGCGGCTTCTATAGGCACCGATCCGGTGCTTGCCAAGGGTTCAGCCCGCGGCACGGGCCTGTATCGGCCCACCCCACTGCTCAGGGTCGCCGACGCCGCGCCGTACTTTCACGATGGCAGCATCGCCACCCTGGCCGAGATTCTCGATCCCGAACGCTCCCAGGCGGGCCATCGCTACGGCGTCGACTTGCCGCCCGCAGACCGAGCGGCGATTGTCGCCTTCATGGAAACCCTCTAGCGAGTTCGTGGCGGCCTGCGAGGCCAGCTGCCATCCGCATTGGTCCGAGGAACTCCAGGATCGTGAACCGTGGGGCGCCCCGCCGGTGATTCAACCTTGGGCTTCTTGGGCTCGGAGCCCTCACACTTCACGCCGACATCCGCGTACCAGAGGAAGAGCACGAGCCCCAAACTTCCGCCCGCACAAAGCAGCGGCAACGTGGACGGCAAGACGCTCGCAACGAGCGCCGTAACTCCAATTCCCGAGACTGCCCATACATTGATGGTCTTGCACCCGGCCGACCACCAGTCGAGCAGGATGAGCCCCAGGCAGGCCACCTGCACCACGACAAGGACCGCTCCAAAAACTCGCTGGCCATCGGTGACCTTGAACAGCCCCGTCAAGATGAGACGGATGATCTGAATCGGTACGAATGCCGCAAGCCAGAGCAGGGCCGGCTCCCAGCCACCCGCTAGCCCGAGAACGACGGCCATCACCACAATGAGGAAAGGAATGGGGATGTGGCTTGGGTCTCGTTCGTCACGATCCCGGGGAGGAGTGGGCGGGTGAAGAGCCTCCATCGTCCGACCATCGGCCTCCTCGGTAATCGGGGCGGGGGGCCGGTGACGGCGTTCTTCCACCAAGGGCTTCTCGGTCCCCGCAGCTACCAACTTCTCCTCTTCCGATAGCGGTCGTTCGCTGAGTTCTGCTTCCGGAACGAATTCCTCGTCATCGAGTTCGCCCGGTGGTGGCATTAAATAGCGTCCGTAGACTTCGCCCTCGAGACGCCCATAGGTCTTGGCGCCCTTCTTGGTCGTGTGCGTGACCTGCAGGTCGCTTACCGCGACATCGCAGAGCCGTATTGGGACACCCCGGGTTTGCTGGCCGGCGTCCCAACATAGTGCCCCTCGAGAGTTCCGCGAAACCACTGGCTCATGTCGACTCCCTCCCCGAGGTTGCGACCCGCGCATACGTTGGCCAATGCCCCAGCAGCTCGGAGACTTCCTGCCGCATCTCGCCATCCAGCACGAGGACTGCTTCGTGTTTGCGTTTGGCGCGCTCTAGCTCGTAGGCCCGCACGCTATCAATCGAGAAGATCTGCGACCAGAAAGCCGGCGTAAGCACCAGGAAGAGAATGATGAAGGTGAGACGAACCGCGCGCTTCGGGTCTTTCCAGATGAGCTTGAGGCGAAAGATGGGAAAGCCTGCCGCTTCTAACTCGGCCCGGTAGTAGTCAGCGTTGGTGCCGAGTTCCATGGCCGCAACGTTGTGTTGCTCGATGAGTTCCTGCCGGTGCTGCTCAACTTGCGGTTCGAGCTCAGACCAGAACGGAATCTGGGCGGGCTGGGCAAGAATCACTGCAAGAACACCGAATACCAGGGCAGGAATAAGACTGGGGCGATAACGGCGGCACTCCTCTTCGCTCTCGGCGAGGGTCGCTCCCAACTTGCTACCACCACCGGCGGTGATGACCCGCAGCAAGTTCGCGGTGAGCAAGGTAACTGTGATGCCGCCAATCACCGGAGCGGCCGTCCCTGTCAACACCAGGTGGGCGGCGTAGCCCGCCGCAACCCCGAGAACGACACATGCCACAAGCCACGAAACGGCAGCACCGCGCAGTGAGCTGCGGTCCTTCTCCGACAACTCAGCGACGAGAGCTGTGTCGTAGCCGATCGTGGTCAATATGCGTTCGCGTTGCATGGCTTAGCTGGGCTTGATGTACTTCTTGTAGTCATCGCCATCGGCGACTTCTGCTTCGATGTCATCCTGGAATCGCTTGTGTACGGCTGCCGATAGTTTGGCTTCCGAGGCCAGGCGACGACGCTCTTCATCGAGAACTGCGTCCACCTCGTGAAACGTGTTGATGCGAAGTTCTTCCCCGGTTTCACTAAGGAAGACCTGTGACTCGAGCTCGATTCCCATGCGCGCGGTAGAGACCCGCTTGGAGTTCTCCAGCATGTAGTCGTAGGTGCCCGACACCAACATCATCTTAAAGAAGATGGGGCCCGTCTCCACCGCCAGGAGCAGCAAGAGAATCGCCCACGGCACAACGCCACCAATCTCGTGGGAGATGTGGATGCGTTTCATGAGCCCGTCGAGGTGGCGAGCTTGTCGCCGATTGCTCTCCTTCGCCGTCGCAAGTTCTGCGGCGAGAGCGCTAAGTTCATCTTCCCAGCCGTCGATGTCGGCCGCAAAGATGGCCGCTTTCTCCTCGTGACTACTGCGATCGGTCTGGAGCTCGGTCTCCATCTTGTCGAGGGTTTCCTTCTTGTCGCGCCACGCCGGGCCCCGCCCTGCTACGCCTTTCGAAGTCTTGCCCTCGGCCTCTAGCTCGAGAAGGCGTCGCTGTTTGCCAATCTCGACACGGCGAGCCTCAAAGTAGTCACGTCGCTCTTTGAGGCCGGCCTGGGTCTTGTCCATCTTGTCAATCAGCTCTGTCTTGCGCTCTGCAATGAGCCCCTCAGAGTGTTGATTGAGTTCGGCGAGGTATTCGTTCTGCTCGAGTTCGAGCTGGGCATCGATCTCAGGCTTGAGAATGCGAATCTCCAGAGGCGCGGAGATGCAAACGCCAATGATGATTGCCATCACCAGACGAGGCGCTGATTGTTGCAGCTCGTTCCAGGAAATCTTCTCGGTGCCATCGCCCTTGCCAGTACTCGAGACAATGAAGCGATCGATATTGAAGATGACGAGCGCCCAGATGGCTCCCGCGACGCCGGAGATAATGTACGTCGTTAGGTCGAGTCCCACGGCAAGAGCCGTATCCGTCTTGGGACTGAAGACGGTGTAGAAGGCGTAGGACGCAGATACGAAGGCCAGCAACGTAGTTGCCAAAACGATGCCTCCAATTCCCTGGTACTTGACCCAGTCAGAGACGGGGCAACGACGCAAGAGACTGGAGTCCGCACCGGCGCAGAACCAGAGAAAGCGGGTGAAGAAACTCGGCTTGGGCCCGTCGGGCGCTGCTGCAGGTACCAGGCGCGGCGGTTGGGACTATGGTTCGTTGCTCATGGCGTAGACTCGTTCTCTGTCGATCTAGAAGTACTGGAGGATACCTTGAGAGGAGTGACTCCGGGGCCGCGGGCGCCTCGATAGGCAAGGGAGCGGACCATGGGCACCCGAAGTGAGGAGCGCACGGTGGGAAAGGTGGCAGCCACAGTTGGCGAGTCGACGTCGACGACCGACGGACACGGAATGTGGACCCGCCAGATTCTTTGCGCAATCGCCCCCTCGCGGTAGTCTCGTGCCCAGATCAGGCAACCTGGAACACGATGCACATCTCAGATTTTGCAACCCTTGGCATGTTGGTGCTGCTGCAAGCCGTCCTCGGCTTCGACAACCTGCTGTACATCTCCCTCGAGTCCAAGCGGGCCCCAAAAGAGAGCCAGACCAGGGTTCGGAAAATTGGCATCTCCATCGCGATCGGGCTGCGCATCGGCCTGCTCTTCGCGCTGGTTCAGCTCATCAAGTACGTTCAAGAGCCGCTCTTCCACGTCGACCTCGGCACGTGGATGGACGGTGCCTTCAGCGTCCATAGCCTGATTGTTCTCGGCGGCGGTGTCTTCATCATCTACACAGCACTCAAAGAGATCTGGCACATGATGGCTCTCGAGCACGAAGCCGAGCAACAGGCCGAGCCCAGCTCGGAGAGAGCGGTCATCTCGATGATCGTCGTCATGAACCTCGTCTTCTCATTCGACTCGATCCTGAGCGCCATGGCACTCACCGACGTATTCTGGGTCATGGCAACCGCCATCGTCATCGGCGGCGTACTCATGATGTGGCTGGCAGACGGGGTCTCTTCGTTCCTTCAGAAGAACCGCACCTACGAGGTTCTCGGTCTCTTCGTACTTTTCATCGTCGGCATCATGCTGGTTAGTGAAGGTGGACACATTGCCCATCTACACTTCTTCGAGAGCGCGGTGACCCCGATGAGCAAGACCACCTTCTACTTCGTCATCGGAATCCTGGTCGTGACTGACCTGGTGCAGACCAAGTATCAAAAGAACTTGATGGCCATGGGCCATCACGACAGCTAGCGCATCTTGCCGGCGCGCTTGGCGGCCTCTTTGGCCGCCAGCTTCTTGCTTAGTCGACCTTTGGCAACGACCTTTTGAAGTTCGACGATGGAGGCTAGGTAGAATAAACCTGTGTTTCTGATTTGGGAGGCTAGCCACCCAGTATCCCCTCTTCGACGGTTTGCCCCTCGTAGCCCTCAATCTTGTCAAGGTCGTTGGCAACGCGGCGAGCGATGCTCTGAGCCCAGACCTTGCTGCAACCGGAAGCCAGAATCAGCAGAACGAGTAGGAATGAGAGGCCTTGTGGTTTGAGTTTCATACGTTTTCCTAGGTTTCTTGCTCGTCATCGGCAGTTTGCTTGACGGAAGTGCTGCCCAGTCCAGATAGGAACACTCGCGCAATGGTGTGGATGGCTTCCTCATCTGGAAGCCCCAAATGCCCTTTTGCACCCACGAGTCGTTCGACGAAGAAATAGTTGGCGTACTGCATGTAAACCAAAGTGATTCCGATACCAGGATCGATGCCTTGTTCGCCCTTAGCCGGCGGTAGCACGGCGCGAAAACGCGCGGCAAGGTCGCGGTAGTGCTCGCGCACATGAAGGCCACCAAATTCCGCGACGTCGACATAGACGAGTGTCAAATGGTCGGCGTGCCGGCTAAACATCTCGCCCATGAGGCTAGGCTCCCAAGTTGACAAGACAGAGCCGGACGTCGTTCACTACGTTATGCGCTCACTATTGCTCCCCACTCTCGTCGTTTCGCTCATAGCATCCTGTGGCGGCGACGACTCAAGTAGTTCAGACGTTGATGCGGACGTTGCTGTAGAGGTCGATGCGAGTGCCGCCAACTGCTTCCCGCTCTCCGGACCTTCCAGCGATCTTCCCGATGCGATTCCATCGACGTTCACCGGCGAATCGCTGACTTGGAATCGACCGACAGGAGAAGAGTGTCCAGCACCCACTCTTGGCGATACGGCCGTTCCCTTTGAGACCGTCTGCTATGTCAACGATACCGGCGCTAGTGTGGATATTCTCTTCGAGGTCATCGCCGTTGATGACATCAAACCGGCGGCCGTCATCTACGATGGCGACAGCATTCCTAATGACCCGGCCCAGTGCGCGGCAGTAAGCTCGGATTTGGTAATCGATGTGGCCGAGGCCTACTACAGCGTGCCCGCTGGAGCCATCGTCACGTTGGTAGCCACTCTGCAAGATGCCGAGACCGGCGATTTTCAGTTTGTGATCACGCCGGAGTAGCCCGGGGTCTATCGACACGCCGCCCCAAAAAGGGGCGCGGGCTACTCCCCTTCGTCACAGCGAAGCATAGGCTCATTGCCCGTCGGGCAGTCAAAGCAAAGATCGAACCTCAGATTCGTGCACGGATCGGTCTTTACAAACTGCGAGCACTCAAAGACACTCGTCACCGCTCCCACATCGCTGCCACCTGAGGGGTCGCTATCAAATCCGTACCGAGTCACCAGAAGTGTTCCTCCGTCGAACGCTCCAAGATAGGCTGCACGGGGAATGCTATCGATTCCCTGCAGGTCCCAGATCACGCGAAACGACGTCTCCGAATCGATGGCGTTGGAAACACAACTGCGAGCCGCTTCAAAGTCAGTGTCATCACCAGAGAGCGTCAGCGTCCCGCAGTCCATCGCACCAACCGGTGCTGCCTCGCCGACCAAAGTCTCAAGAGAACACTCGCTCGCATCGCCAGCGTCGAGGCCACCACCACCACTCTCACCAGTACCGCCCGAGCAACCCGAACTCACGAAGCAGAGGGCGAGCAACACGGCGGGGCGGTTTGTTCCTGGCATCTGCTCATTGTACTTGATTCCGACGCTCTTGGGCAATCACGTGCGAGCTGCGGGGCCTTCCTGGACGTCATTGCTGCTCTTTCCGGAAGAACGATTTTCAGCCCCCTACATTCCGGCTCCACCAGCGTAAAGACGCTGTAGCCTCAAAAATAGCCCTCTCTTGTCTTGCTGTCGCAACGCTAATTCCACAGAAAGAGGCTGCGGCTGCTCCTGCCGACGAAGATGCTGTCACTGAGCCCACAAGGCAAGAATCGGCAATTGAGAGCCACTCTCACCTCATCAGCCTCAATGGCGAGTTGAGCAGGCTCTTTTGGAAGCACGAAGACCTGTCGAAGCCGAACTTTCAATTTGTGTTTGGTGTGCCGTTGGGTCTCAGAAAGACCTGGAGTTCCTCGTTCGACCGAGGCTAGAAACAGCGCCAGGGGCAAAACTACCTTGGTGTGAGCTTATCCCCTATTGTTGGACAGACATTGTCACAAAGTTCGTTGCTATTCGGCCGCCGTGGCTCGTATTTGTTCGTACTCGATTGGTGAGTTGTAGTCCAGTGTCGAGTGCATTCTATTCGCATTGTAATAATTC
>JAAEPE010000551.1 GCA_024222395.1 Myxococcales bacterium | reverse complement strand
TCGGTGGAGCCTTGACGGTGCTTTTGGTCCTGGCAGGAGCCGAATGAGCGGCTGGTGCCGTAAGGCACAGGAATAAGGAGAAGAGGGACATTCTTAGAAACATGTCCACTACTTCCAGCAACACGCGTGCCATCCTAGCCTCCCAGATAGGCTGCAACGCAGAAGCAGGCGACGAACTCCTGCGGATCGTTGCCACTAGGTCGACCAGGAATCTTGTTAGCCTCGGGGAACTCGGTGCGGCCTGTGATTTCGCCTTGGCGGCTGTCGATTAGTTGCAGTTGAATTCGTCGGTGCCGTCGGTGCAGTCCGTCTCCTCATCGCAGACCCAGCTTGGGTCAATGCAACGGTTGCCGTCGCAGCTGAATTCGCCGTTGTCGCAGGAGGAAGGGACAGGCTCGGGGACGCTGCTCAGCTCGCAGTAGTCGGTGGCTTGTTGGACCTCTTCAGTGTCGGCGGCAACGCCTGCTTGTGGGCAGCTCTCGTCGGCGCTCCAGGCAACCCAGCTCTTGCCATTGGCGGCAGCGAAGTCGGCGAAGATCTTGTAGCCATCGCCAGAGTCGTTGCGCCCCCTGAAGACTCGGGCCGGCTGGCACATACCCTTGTCGGCCTCGTCGAGTGCATCACACTCAGAGTCGGTGGCCTCGCCCATGAGGCACTGGTTGTACTTCATGATGACCTGGTACATCTCGTTGGTGGAGGAGTTCCAGCAGCAGGTCTTGCTCTGGTCGTAGACCAGCTCACCGAGGGCATAGTCCTCTAGTTTGCGGTGCTCGGCATCGACTTCTGCCTGGCTCATGCCAAGGTCGGTGCCCACTTCGTAGACAGCCTCAAAGAACTTCTCGCGGCGGGTGCGTGCTGAGCAGCTCGATGGGTTGTCTCGGAGCCACTCGCGATTGCTCTCAACCTTGGCCAACAAGGCTTCCAAGCGCTCCGCGGGGGCGAGTTGGATGAGGAGTTCCTCATAGACATCGTGTCGAGCGGCCAATTCTCCGTGCTTATTGCTGTTTACGTACTGGCCATTGTCCTCAGGGAGAACGACGTTGGTCCACTTGCCACCCACGACAACTGGGGAGCGGAAGCGCTTGAGGCCGGCACCGAACTCTACCGAAGGCTCGCCGCCGAAGTGTTCATTCAAGAAGTAGAAGCGGGCACCGGTTGGAGCCTCCCAAACGCCTTGACGTCTAGGCATGTACCCAGAGATAACTTCCGCTTCGCGGTGAGCTACCTGCAAACCGTCAATTTCCATGGTCGTATCGAGTTCACGGACTTCTTTGATGACGACCGTGTGGCCGACTCCCGAGCTATTGAATCGCTCGACGAGGAAGTCGCCGGGTTGGAAGGCAGTCGGTTTGAGGTTGAAGGTGTTGGCTGAGTCGGCGAGATTGATCGAGCCGAGGAAGGCTAGCTGAATGGTCAGGAAGTAGCCGACGCGCTTGTTCAGGAAAATTTCGTCGAAGTAGGTACCCGCGTGGGCGTCATCAAAAGCCGTTTGTGCGTCTCCGGCGCTGCCACCAATTTTGCGTCCGCGCAGGGAGCTGTCTTGAGGCCATGAGGAAGGGTCGGCGATGACTTGTGCCGCCTGGTCGCTGAAGTCGGGGTAGCGCGTCTTGAAGCTGGGCATCTGGCCCCAACGCTCGCCACTGTTGGTAATGATTCCCATGTGGCCGAAGAAGATTCGCTCGCCACCGGTACCGGCTTCCATGAAGAAGGGCAGCTCGTACCAGCTGGCAAAGGCGATGCGTAGGAACATCGCGGTCTCAGCGCACTCTAGGTCCGGGGCGTCGAAGCTGCGGTTGTAGGGCGTCGTTAGAACGAAGGTACCGTCGGTCTTCTCGAGGGAGTCGACCCACTCGCTAAATTTCTGCTCCCAGCTCAGGCCACTATTGGCGCCCCATGCCAATCCGGCGTCGGAATCTGTGTCGGCCCAATTGCGAGTGACCGGCCACACTTGGGCGTTTCGTCCATCCCAGTTGGCGCTCGGGCCACGTCGGCCGCTGAGGCCATCGGCTTTCTCGTCGCTGCTCTCCTCGTAGCCGGTTCCATCGAGGGTGGGCTTGCCATTCTCATCCAAACCGTCGCCGTCATCGACGGCACAACCCGGTGCAACGAGAAGGGCGAGGGCCAGGGGGGCCACTGCGAACATGGAAGTGAGGCGGTTGAGCATGGTGGACTACATCAGCAAAACCGGGGCCAATCCAGTCTCCCGTTAATTCGGTGGCTTGGCGAGTTTTCAGGGACTCCCAGGTCGGGCCCGGGAGCCCCGGCACTACCTCACAAAGACGCGAGCCGGTAGGGCGCCAGGTCGAAATGAAAGTGATCCAGAAGCTGCGAAGTGCAGTATCCCTCAACAAGTCTGGGAGAATGCGGGGTTTGAAGTGACTGGCTTTGATCACGATGACACGCCCAATCTGCATCAGCTTGTACAAGAGCTGCACTTCGAAGCTTAACGATAGCCAGGCCAGCCGATCGGGGACAGCTGTGGGCCGGCGGTGGCTGCCGCCGAACCCTCCATGAAGCGATAGTCGTAGCCCTCGGGATCCACAAAGAGCGGATCCTCGGAGATGTTGCCGGTGCCCTCGATGGCCACCGAATGCTCGAGGTCGCAGTAGTTCATCGAGATTTCATCGAGAGAATACTCGGTCGTTAGCGATGCGGGCGAGTGCCATATGATGACGTTCTCCAATTCGGGGCGCACTACGGCTGTGGGGATGCGAGCGATAATCGAGACGCCAGCCGTTGCGTGCGTGGCAATGGTTGTGTCGAGGACGTGAGTCTCGGTTCTAGCCGTTGCCTCGACGTTTTGCTTTATGCCCAGGCCAACATCGCAATGCGCCAGCAGGCTGTCGCGGATCACGACGTCGAGTCCGTCAACGCTCACACACTTGTCGACGAAATCATGCACGATGACCTCGGAGAGCACGAGGCTCGCCGCGTTGGTGTCGATACCATCGTCGTCACCGCCGGTGACAATAGATCGCGTCACAACAGAGTCGCCGCCGGCGCGAAAGTAGATGCCATCGTTGTCGTTGTCGCCTCGAAACTCAAAGAAGTGGCTGTCGGTAATGCGAGCCTTGCCACCGTAAATTTCAGCACCCATCTTCAGGTGGGCAAACTGGGCCCGACTTAAGGTCAACTCGGCGTTCTGTGCGAACATGCCCTTGGCAGGACTGGCGAGGATAGCGGCTTCATCCATGAGCAATGCGCCATCTGTGACAGAGACGACCGGCCCACAACAGTGTCCGACCCCTGGCGTATCGCCTCCACCACTGATCGTGAGGTATGCCCACTCGGCCAGGCTATTCGCGCCCTCGATCTTGATTTGCGCCCAGGGCGTGTTGCTGTCGGAGGCGAATATGGCGATAGGCTCTGCGTCGGTACCGCGAGCGATCATCTTGCCGCCAACCGTGAGACTTGCTTGGGCATCGAGCATGACCAGAGACCCGGGTTCGATGGTCAAAGTTTCTCCAGCCGGAACGGTTGCTGTGCCGCTGATGCGCACGACTCCGTCGTCTCGGGACCACAGCAAATCAGGCCCGCTCAGAGAGCCTGATAGCGCCCGCTCACTCGGCGTGGAGAGGATTGTCAGGCTGCGCGTCGCGCTGAGTTCATCCACGCTCACTGAAAGCTCGACTTCTCCGACAGCGTCGATAGCGATCTCAGTGATTCCGACGCCATGCGTGAGCACCATGGTCTCGGGGGTCACGGAAACCGAGTCTGAACCGACTCGCGCGGTGAGTTTGACGGTCGCCTCTGGCCGAGAGAGCAGGGCCGCACCGCTTGGCGTGTGTAGTTTCACTCGAAGGGGCAGGCTCTTGCCGGCGATAGCCCGGGTCGGCATGACGGCGTGAAGAGCTGTGGGCACAGGCAAGCAGGCGCGCCGTTGAATGTCGGATAGCCGGAAGCCCTGGATACGCCAATGACCTTGGTCAGCGACGATCAGCAGGTCCCTTTCGGTATCGATGATCAGCGTATCCGCAGAAGCGAAGGTGCCAAGTGTGAAGTCTTCTTTGGCGGTCGCGGCGCCAAAGCGATAGACCTCGCTGAAGCTCTCTGGCTCAAAGACAACGACTTGGCCCGCGCCCTCATCCATGATGTAGATGTTGCCGCTTTGATCGATGTCGATTCCGTTTGGGGTTCCCGCGAAGTCGCCGAATCGTCTGACGAAGGAGAAATCATCGAAACTGAAGACAACGATGTTCTTTGGGCCTTCGTCGGCAACGTAGATCCGGTTGCGGGATTCGTCGATGACGAAGTTCTCTGGCTCCTGCAGGTTGCCGTCTTTGCCCAGATTCCCGTAACTGGCGTCGCCAAACTTGGCTACGAACTCAAGGTTCGCACCAAATACCTGTATGTCGCGTCGCGCCGTGGTGACGTTGCCCTTCGCATCATCGCTTAGGAAGAGGCGCCCGAGAGAGTCGGTTCGTGCAGCCTGGAGTCGGACGAACTCACCGTCGCTCGGATTATCGCGGTCCACGGCGAAGCTGCCGAAAAACTCATCAAACTCCAGATAGGGTGGGGCGCTGGGATCTTCTGTCTGGCGGAGAATCTGTACGCGTCCGTTGCCCTGTTCCACTACGAATATGCGGCCATCGCTCGCGCTCTGGGCAAATCCTGAGATGGCATCGAACTCAAGCTCTCCAGTACCGGCAGGGCCCGGGGTCGCGCCAAGATCGATCAGTGCTACAAGTTCGTCGCCCATCACAGCGGGGTCGTCTGAGTTGAGATCGAAGAGCATGAGCTCTTGGTGACTCGCATCCTCGTCACCGACCATGAGAATGCCCCCCGGCGCCGAGAAGATGGCGTCTGGCTTGCCGAAGCTTCCAGTCTCGTCGCGGGGGCCAGGACCGCCGGCAATCCACAGAGGTTCGATGATGCTAGACGCCTCGGGTACGCACTCCGGTTGCATACCCCCGTCTGGACCAACCGCTGGCTCATCGCCGCAGCCCAGGACAGCCACAAGCAAAATCCAACTCTTTCGAAATCCCAGCATAGAGTCTGAGAGCAGTATAGGGCACCGCCTGAGGTCTCGCGAGCGAGTCATTGGACACAATCGGCCTCAACGGCTGCCAATGGTATCGATGTCACCAAGAACCTCGCTAGCGTACCGGGATTAGAACAACATGGATGGCTCCGTCCCCCAGATCGAGGCGCAGCTCCCCTCACGAAGACCTCAATGCCTGCATGTTCGAGAGTGCTGATGAGTGGCAGCAGGTAGCGGGGCCTTTGCAGCTCCCAGACCCATCAAGACGCATATGGAGCAACGCCGAGAGGATATCGCCGACGCCCTGGGACTGTAGAATCCGAGAAGCGTCTTGACCGCCGGTTAGGCTATTGGAGAAGTCGGAGTCGCTACGTTGGTGTGTGTACGGAGCTGCCTCGCCCTCGTCACCGATGACAAAAGGTTCGATGGTCGTGTGCCACGTATCCATCATCTCGTAGAGGTTGTCG
>JAAEPE010000550.1 GCA_024222395.1 Myxococcales bacterium | reverse complement strand
CTCAGCCTGCGGAACTGACTCTGTGCGAAGACAGCAAAGTTTACAGGCCTCCTAGCGGCCGAGATATTGATGCTGTCATTTCACATTTTGAGGTGAACAAACCAGGCCATGACAAGTTCCACGTGGTGATCGCCAACATGCACATCGTGTGCGGCAAGAAACCGCCGAGCATCCAGACTCGAAAGCGGACAGTTCGCCATCTCCGCTTGCACCTGGACGGCCTGGCCAAGATTCTTGAGAATCTAAACGAGGCAGTCGTTGTGCTTGTAGTCGGCGACGACAACCTCACTTTCCAGGAGGCGCGGGAGGCTTACCAGCGCGAGCAGAACGACGAGAAGGTATGGGAGGTCCATGCCACTCCGGCCGACCTCAAAGGCGACCACGTCGCGGTCTGCGGAGCAGTCGCCCGTTTCTGCTCCATTGCCGTTGGCGCGTCTTTTACGGATCGTGGCATGCGCAACGACGCACACGATGCGGTGGCGGTTGTGCTCACTCTCCCTGGTGCTATTCAGCCTGGGGAGAGCAAGAGGCGGAAGATTGTCGTCGAAAACGTCTCCGACGCCGACGTCAGCGTACAGGCGGACCGCGAGTCTTCTGTGCATTGGGATCGGTCGCCGAGTTCTACTCCTCCGCTTTCACCGACTTCACCGGGTGATCCCGACTACGTCGAGGATGTCGTTCAGAATCGCGCGAACGACTTGCACAGGGAGCTGAGGCAGCTTTGGGACGACAGGTACGACGAGGAGTACGATCCGAAAGTCCTCCATCATCTCAGTCTCTTGCTTTTCAAAAAGAGGAAGTCCACGGAGCCAGCGGACACTAATCCAGCTGGCGCTCCTCAGCCTGGCTCGGCATATGACACGGCCTTCCCGTCTCAGGAGGAGACTGGCCGAGCCATTCTCTCTGTCCTTAAGCTTCGACATGACTTTCTGCGGAGCAAGAACATCGACGACATGCGCTACGTTCTCACGGAGCCTGAGCGCCAGGAATTGGTCAGAGTAGCTCGCGACCAGTACGAGCAGTCGCGGCAGCAGCGTGCGCTTCAGGAACGGGATGTCGAAAAGGGAAAAGCGAGAGGCAAGTCTGCGCCACAAGGGGGCCATGCGGTTCCGCAGGGTCCTAACAAAGGGCCAGGCGGTAAGAAAGGTTCTCACGGTGCTTCTCAGCCTGCGGGAAAAGGTGGCCAGGCCAAGGGTGCAGGTCTGGGTAGCGTCGCCAAGTTTGTGAAAGACCAGAAGCGTAAGCGGTGGCATCGCCATTTGCAACGTGTGGCCGGTACCAAACAGATCTGGGAGGTGCTGGCCTTCTCAGGGCGCTTCGACGTTGATTGGCTAACGCAAGCGTTGCAAGCTGATCACAGTGAGGGCCGTGATGCAGCAGTTCCCGAGGAAGCTCTGCGGCAACAGCGGCGCCGGCTGCACCACCAGAAGGCCGAGGCCATCGCGCGCTACAACGAGGGGGAGCGGCTTTCCCTCCATCTGTCTGCCCAGGCTGGCCAGGCAAAGCCGAACTTCACGCGCAGGCAGCTGGACGTGTTGCAGATGTTTGAGAGCGGAGCGCTGCTTCAAATCCGCAACCAAGCGATTCTGGCGTGCGGGCACGGCCGTCTGTTCAGGGGCGATGGCGACTACCTGGACATCGGCGGCAGCACGGGCGGTGGCTCCAGGCGCATCATCGATTCTTGGCAGCCGCCGGACTGGCGTGACTTCCTCCAAGACGATCAGGACATCTGAGTTTTGCAAGTCTCTCTGCCCGCGGTGCTTCTCAGCCTGCGGTCTGCCGCTCTCCAGCTGCGGTCTCGAGCAGTAGTGTTCGAAAGCATGCGAGTTCCTGCGGTGCTTCTCAGCCTGCAGGTTTCGCAGCTTGCGCTCTGCAGTACAAGTGCTTTTCAGCATGCGACATCCTGCGGTGCTTCTCAGCCTGCAGGGTTCGCAACGTGCGGTTTGCAATGCATTCCTTTTCAGTATGCGAGTTCCTGCGGTGTTTCTCAGGCTGCAGGGCTCCGAGGCTCTTCGCTTCGATGCCAATGTTTTCAGACACCGTAGCTCCGTTCCGTAAACATCTTCCAAGAACCGCTCGCAACCTTTTGCAGCTGGCGGTCTGCAGACGTAGTCTGTCTCAGCATGCGAGCTCCCGCACGCTTCGCCGGCTTTTGCTGCGCGGACAATTTTCTCACACACGTCAGCGCCGTTTGTAGGCGTCAGAAAAACATGTAGACATTCACG
>JAAEPE010000549.1 GCA_024222395.1 Myxococcales bacterium | reverse complement strand
AGGTCTCGTGCAGCGAGCTCCGTGGACACCGGCCTACTCAATGAAGAAGTGGTGGTAGTCTTTTGGCGAGTCCCAGTTGCCGCCCCACTTCCATCCGGCCTCGATAAGGATGGCCGTGTGTTCGCAGTCGGAATAGAACATCCCCGGCCCCAGCCCCAGCTGGAGGGCACAAGCATTGAGCCATGCGGAACACGAGGCTGATACGCCGCTAGTGGTTTCTCCTCTTTTGGAGAGCTTTCTCGGTTTCTTCATTCGGAACAAGCTCGTTGTCTTTGTCTTGGTAGCTCTGCTGGTGGGTGCAGGCCTCTCCCACTCTCCCTTTGGATGGGACATGGGCAATTTTCCCCGTGACCAAGTGCCGGTCGATGCAATGCCCGACAGAGGTGAGAACCAGCAGATCGTCTTCACAAAGCGGGTGGGGCGCTCCCCCGCGACATCGAAGACCAGCTCACCTATCCGCTCACAACGTCGCTTCTGGGGATCCCTGGAGTGCGCACCGTGCGCAGCTCATCGATACTTGGATTCTCGAGCTTCCTTGTCATTCTTGAAGAAGACGTAGAGTTCTATTGGTCGCGCTCAAGAGTCTTAGAGAAACTCTCATTGCTACCTCCTGAAACGATCCACGAGGGGGTAACAGGACTCTGTATCGAAAGCCCACTCCGGTCCACTCCGTCCTCATCATGTAGCGAACTCCTGATCCGAGGAGCCGTATGCGGTAGTTCCGCACGTACGGAATCTGTGGGAGCCCCGGGGAGGTAACGACCCGGGGCGACCCGGCCTCCGTCAAGCAAGTCGCCAATCGGGTCCGAGAAGATGTTGAACGCCTTGAACCTGACGCCGTGATTGCCACACTTTGCTTGGAGAATCAGTTTCGTGCCGTCCCGTACAAAGGACGCCTCCATCGTATCGGGGAAACCAAACAGGTCTAGTGCTCCGAATTTGGTCGAGAACGCTTGCTGCTCATTATCGTTTAGAGAATCGGTGCAAGTGGTCACGCCGTCCACACTGTTAGTCGGTGCCTTCAGTTCGTAGTTACCATTTGAATTGAGGTCGATGGAGATTTCGCTGAAGTGCGGTCCGAAATACATTCGGCGAAGAAGGTAAAGCGAACCATCGCGGTCCCACTCGGCTGCATGCCCCGCGTCCGGATCACTTGGCGAATCTGGCGTTGGCGTTGGCGTCGCAACAACAGCCGGCACCTCGGGGGGCGCAGGCGCAGGCTGCTGCCCACAGGATGCGAAGGGAATAAAAACGCCTGGTGAGTATCTTGCTGAGATGTCCTGATGACCCGTGCCTCTCTTCGAGAGGCGCGCTATCCAAGCGCAATGCTCCGGCGCCGTGTCATAGACTACGATATCAAATCACGAGTCGCACTTCATATCGATAGGGTCGAAGGCAGACTCTGTTGGTGCTGCGGGCCTTGGTTCTCATCGCTCAACTAAACGGTTGCTCGGCCAAGAAGGCGAATCTAGACTCGCGACCCGCCAGGCGAACCCTTGGTTGGCTATGCCTCCATCGTTCGTTGCTCTAGTCGACGCAGCTTGGTGTGAACTCGTTGCTGGTGTTGTTCTCTGGACGACATTCGTGGAACGTCGGAGCCATTGGGTCGACGTAGATCGAGGCCAAGTACGTATCAGCTGTGCCCCCGGCGGCTGAATCGACCACGAATTCAAGGACCTGGCTCTGTCCGGGAAACAGTGCTTGCGTTGTCGTTACGGTGCCGATGTTGCTTGGGGCTGGCCCGACAAATACGTGTACATCGACGCCCGCGGGCAGTGCTGCTCGGCCGATGTTGCGTACCGAGATCTCTAGCTCAACGGGGTTTCCACAACTGCCATCCACAGACACGACCGGGTCGGGTGCGTCGAAGAGTCCCGAGTCCTGAACGTTTTGACGGAAGTTGTTTAGCCATGACACCGTCCAATTCTTCTGCTGGGCAGTCGGAATCTGACCGTAGTGGGTCGTGCCAATGCACGCACCATCCCGAGGGTCGCAGATATTGGAGACGCTGTACGCGTGCTGATTCCACAGGGTTCGCGTACTAACCCAGGAGTTGGCCGAATCGCCATATACGGTGACGCCACGGTAGGCACCTGCGGCGGGTGGTGACCAGATGGGATAGCCGTCCATTCCCGTGGTGTGGTGGGCGCACGTCCACGTATTGGGATTTGCGCCGTTGTGAACTACGAGCATCTCCGCGTGGCCATCGCCGTCCACGTCCGCGACCACGGGGGCCTCGGTAGCGGTGAAACTCTGAGAGTTGGCGGTGTAGATGATGTCGCCGGTCGTGCCATCGTAGACCCACAAAAAACACTCGTCGGCATAGACCACTTCAGCCTTGCCGTCTCCTTCAAAGTCAAACACGCTCGATCCTGTGACCGAGGAGCTGTTGTCATGGTTCTGTGTCGTCCACAGATCCAAGATCGCCGGTGTGTCGTAGTCGGGCTTCATCATGGCGTAAAAGTTCTGCATAGCGACTCCGATTTCTGGGGCATCGTCACCGTTGAAATCTGCCACTGTCGGGGGACCGCCTGAACCGTTGCCGGGAATGTTATGGGGGCCGATCTCAACGACACCTGTCGAACCTTCGAGCACGTACAAGTTGCCGCCACTGACCACCACGACTTCAGGTAGGTCGTCGTTGTCGAAATCCGCCACGGCCGTGAACCCGTCAGAAATGGTTGCAGACCACAACGGAGTGCCGTCAATGGTGTACGCAGTGTTGCCGGCGAGGAGCTCAAGCGTACCGTTGTCGTCGAGATCAACGAAGTGAGCGATTCCTCTAGAAGGGCCGCTTCCATACCCGCCCGCGCCCTTGAACAGTAGGCTCAGAGCTCCATCATTCATGGTGAAGACCGTGCGCCCGTAGGCGATTTCGGCCCAGCCATCGCCGTCCATGTCGCCGATGGACAGGCCGCCCCCCCAGCCAAAGTCATTGTTTGTGGCTCCATCGACAACGTCGGTGGACAGGTGACCGACGGTGCCGTCAGCTTCGATGATGGCAAGCTTGCCTTCACCCGTGAGCACTGCAACCTCCATGGACTCATCGCCATCGACATCGCCAAGGGCGACGCTCACTCCAGCAAAGCCCATGCTGCCTACCTCGGCCACATCGAGGGACCACACCTGTTGTCCGCT
>JAAEPE010000548.1 GCA_024222395.1 Myxococcales bacterium | reverse complement strand
TCCGAGGTACTCAGAGTTTCGTAGGCCAGGAGCACGCACCGCATCATGCGCATAGCGGATGATGAAAGCCTTGTCCTTCATGCGTGGCATCACCGTTTCGGCAAACCACTCGTCGAGAACCTCGTGCAGATAGATGTTGCTGATAAGCGGAGAAATAGCGCCCCCTTGGGGAACGCCAGTCTCCGGGTAGCTCAGCAGCCCGTTCTTCATTACCCCCCGCATTGAGCCACTTGCCAATGAGGCGGCGCACCACACCATCACGCACCCGTTTGCGAATTATTCTCTGCGCGTGTTTTGGACTCACCGAGTCAAAGTAGCTTCGGATATCCAAGTCGATGACATACCCACCACCGAACTCCATCAATCCCTCCCAGAGCACTTCAAGCGCCTGGTGGGCGGAGCGGCCCGGCCGGAACCCATACGAGAATTCGTAGAAGTCCTGTTCGAACACAGGGGGGAGCAGCATCTCAATTGCGCTCATCTGCGCTCCAGCAGAGAAGAGCAGCATTGAGACCGCAAACGGTGTCGAGCAGCTCGACTACATTTCCGAGCTGGTGACGGTCTACAAGATCGAGAACATCCGTGAGTCGCATGTTCTCGGTCTTCATCAGCAAGCCGTTGAGGGCGTTTTTCCCTGTGGCGGAACCTACCGTGATGCGCTGTCGCAGGTGCACATCGGGGGCAGCGATCAGGTGATTCCGGAGCCAGCCATGGTCCCAGGCCATGTGCGAGAGTTACTCGACCATCTAACTAAACGGAACAAGGGAATCGCACTCGGCTCTCTACCGAGCAGCCTATGCGCTCTGGCGTTTCAACTGGATCCACCCGTTCCGAGGTGGCAACGGTCGAACATCGCGAGCGCTGACCTACCTAATTGTTTGCATTGACCTTGGAGCAATGCTTCCAAGCAATGTGACCGTACCGTCACTAATCTACAAGCGACGAGATGACTACGTGAACGCCCTGCTGGCAGCTGACAAGGGCGAGTTGGAGACTGGTCAACCAGATCTCGCTTCCATGGAAGCCCTCG
Source organism: Myxococcales bacterium (assembly GCA_024222395.1). GTDB lineage: Bacteria > Myxococcota_A > Polyangia > Haliangiales > Haliangiaceae > NORP324. The sequence goes on along the minus strand of JAAEPE010000548.1, from coordinate 6,248 downwards.
TCAAGGACGTTATCCTAGAGCAGATGGCTAGCGCACTCGATGCGTTGGCAACGCCAAACAACAAGAGCTAGCGCATCTCGGCATGAGCCGTCCAGCAACCTGAGAATCACCATTGGCTCTCGTCCAGCTAAGTCACGTTGTCGAGGGAAACCAAAATGGCAAGCAGGAGTCGCCGAAGCTGTGCGGCGTCCGCGTTCTCCTTCCAAGCCTTGCTCGCAGAAACTAACTGAGTGGAAACCTGGCTCGAGTGAGGCGCGGCTCCCCTTTCTCCTTTTCTCCCGTCCAATCGGATCGCACTCGTTTGAGACCGTCGCGGCACGTCTTCGACTACAAGACTAGGAGTAATCTTCTCGCTACTTGCGCTCGTTTTCGTTTGAGACGTATCAGAACAATCCCCATCGGCTCTCATTCGAGTCCCGTCCGCTCCGCCAACTGAACTAGCCCTGAAGTAGATGATACTTCAGGGCTTTTTTGTGCCTGATCTGAATGGTAGAAGGCGGGTAGGAAAGGGACCCGTCCGCTTTCGTGATTGCAGCCACTTACCTCAAGTTGCTGTCTGCATCTTGTGGGGCGGAAACTCTCGAGTGACTTCAACGGCTTAGAGAGTGCACTTGTAGAAGGGTATTCTATATTCTAGAATATAGAACGTGAGCAGCATGCATGCACAAGACGTTGTGGTTGCACTTAAACTCGCCTTCGAGTCAGAAGGCGAGTCCTATGCAGCCATGGCAGATGACCTGGGTCTCAGTGCCTCGCAGGTTCATGCAGCCGTCAAGCGGGCAGGAGAAGCGGGCTTGCTCGTGGCTGGTAGCCGCAAGGTTAACCAACAAGCGCTTGTCGAGTTTCTTGTGCATGGTCTCAAGTACGTGTTTCCGGCCAAGCGTGGTCCTATCGTCCGCGGCATGCCGACCGCTCACTCTGCACCTCCGCTGAACGAAACAATCATTGATGATGAGGCACCAGTCGTATGGCCTGATCCTACCGGAACCGTGCGGGGCGAATCGATTGAGCCTTTGCACAAAGGAGTGCCCCATGCTGCCAGACTAGATGAACAACTCTATCAGAGCCTATCTCTGATAGACGCGATTCGTACTGGGCGCGCTCGCGAGCGAAAGCTCGCAGCCCAAAAACTGAAGGCGATGATTCAATCATGAGCGTCAGCGATCCAAATCGAGCTCAACTGGTGCGTGTGGCGCGAGCGCTCGGGGATTTTCGTAGTGAGGTTGTCTTTGTCGGTGGCGCGACGCTGGGCCTTCTTGTCAGTGACCCTGCCGCACCAATGGTCAGGCCGACGGACGACATCGATGTGGTCTGAGGTGGCCCCATTCTTAGGACCAAAATCGGGCGTTGCTAAGGAGTAGCCTGCTCTAGTTGAGTGCATCTAGTATCCGTATTCGCTATTCTCCCAAAGGCCCCCAATTAGGCTTTTGGGGTTTTTGTTCTGTATTCCGCTGGTCGGCAAGACCCGGCAACGTCCCATCCATTGTTAAACTTTAGGTAGCGGTTCCTCCTGATCCGATTCAGGATCTACACCCAAACGATAACGCGACCACGAGCGGGGCAGCCTATATGTACAGTCGCAGTGGCACGACTTGGACGCAGCAAGCCTACTTCAAGGCTTCCAACACCGACTCCGGTGACCAGTTTGGACAATCTGTCGCTCTCTCCGGGGACAGCTTGGCCATCGGCGCCTGCCTCGAAGAGAGCAATGCCACCGGCCTTGGTGGGGACCGGAGTAACGACGACGCTGCAGGTGCCGGCTCCTTCTACATCTTTCGATAGCCCTCGCCACAACGGCTTTGGGCGAGGGGCGGGCCGACTCTAGCCCTACCGTCGCTGTCCACCTCCGCAGAGCGTCCCGCTGACTTCTCAAAGAACGAGGAATGCGGGGCTTTACTGCCTGCTCTACAGGTCATCTGCTGGACTTCGCACCTCGAACGCGCTCTCATCATGCTCGCAATGGGACGCATCTTCGAGACTCGGAAAGCCACCATGTTTGCGCGCTGGGACAAGATGGCCAAGGCCTTCTCCCGCGTGGCAAAAGAGATCACGGTTGCCGTGAAGGCCAGCGGGCCAGATCCCGATGGCAACCCGGCACTGCGCCGCGCGATTCAGAACGCCCGCGCAGCGAACATGCCCAAAGACAAGATCACCGGCGCTATTAAGCGGGCTCACTCGAAGGACACCGCAAACTACGAAGAGGTGATCTATGAGGGATACGCGTCTCATGGAATTGCCATCATGGTCGTCGCAGCAACGGATAACCCAACCCGAACCGTCGCCAACGTGCGTGTGGCATTCAACAAGAACGGCGGGAACATGGGCAATACCGGTAGTGTTGCCTTCGGCTTCAAGCGTGTTGGCGTGTTCAAGTTAGATCCGGCAGGCATTGACGCTGAAGAGCTCGAAATGGAGCTCATCGATGCCGGGTTGGACGAGATGGGTGACGGCGAAAGCGAGAAGGGCGAGCCTCTTGTCGTTGTGCGTTGCGAATTTGAGAGCTTTGGCGAGATGCAGAGTGCGCTGGAAGAGAAGGGCGTCAAGGTTCTCGAATCCGGTCTCGAGTTCATCGCCAACACCCTCACAAGGCTCGAAGAGGCGCAGGCTACCGAAGTTCTCAAACTCGTTGATGCGATGGAGCAAGACGACGACGTCAACCACGTCTTCCACAACCTCGAGTAGCTCGTACGAATTCCGAGCGCCTGCTCGCGGTCGCTATTGCACCCATGCTGCTAGCCTGCGGCGGCGGTCCTTGTACGGCTGCTGAGACGGGCCTCAAACAGATCTTCAGAAAACGTCATGTGTGACGCAACCGGTGCCCGCTCGCCCCGAGAAGGGCGGCGAATTCACAAGGAGACTACACTCATGACACGATTTACATATTCTCGTTCGATTCCTGTTCTTTGCCTGGGCGCTGCGCTCTTGGCTGGCTTGGCCACAGGCTGTGGTGTGGAGCTTCGGCCCAGAATGCCGACGCTTCAAGCTCGCGCGGTGATTGCGCCCGCTTCGTTTGTTGCCGAGCCTGCGCCAGCTTCGGGGCCAACACAGAGCTACGTCGCTCCGGCTCCCGCACCCACACCCGTACCCGTGGGCCAGGCGATGCCTGCTGACGTGGCGACTGCGGGCCAGTATCAGCAGAGCGGCGGTGCGACGCGGGAAACCGCCGAGGTCGTCGCGATTGGTTCGACGCTTATCGGCCGAGTAGCGGAGGGGGCGCCTCGGTATTACGTGATTGACTTGCAGGCAGGAGATGCTCTCAATCTAAAGGCTTATGTGAGGTTGATCGAGGACCGGAGTTGTAACGTGAGTGTGAAACTAGTGGAGCCGGACGATGTAGTCCTTAGGCACGTCTATGCTACCGCAAGCTCATCGACGGATTGGGGACGAGACGAGGCGCAAATGACAGCGAAGCAGTCAGGCTGGCATGTCGTGCGTGTCACCGCACCGAGGACGGTGGACTTCAAGCTACTCATCAGCGGAGATTCCGTAGCCAACTAGCCAACCCTAACGTTCCGCATCGAGACGCCGCAGATACTCTGCGGCGTCTCTGCGTTTCGGGTCGAGTTTCAGAGCCGTCGTCCAGGCCTCACGTGCCAGGTCAGGTTTACCTTCTTTGATGAGCACGAGGCCCGTGCGAGTCCAGGTCTCGCTGTTCTGATCATCTAGGGCAAGAGCTGCATGGAAGAACTCGCGCGCTTCGGCAAGACTGGCCGGATCTCCTTTGTTGCCAATCACGGAACCGAGAGCGGATAGAGAATCCGCGTCTTTGGAGTGGGCGGCGATGCGTGTGCGAAGCCGCGTCTCTGCGAGCTCGGCCTCGCCAATCGCAATCAGCATTGGAGTAGTGGCGGCCAATCCTGCTGGATCGAGCGCATCTAGGAGAATTTGTGCGCTATTTGCGTCACCGGCGAGCAAGAGCCGCCAGGCCAGATGAATGCGCTCCTCCTGCCCTGTTCCGACAGGGGCAAGTTGCTCGCCTCCGAGTTGCCAAACCAAGTCCTCGGCGAAGAGTGCAGTTGCGAAGTCTGCGACAAGGAAGTGATGACCGACGCTGGGCAGGTGGGGGTAGAGGGAAGGGCGCTGTGGGGCGTTAGCGAGCAGTGCTGGGCCAATACGCTCCTGCACGCCGAGCGCTTTGGCAGCCCCCGAGATATTGCCTCGCGCCGCTTCGTATTGGGCGCGACGGAGAGCTGTGAGCTTGGCGACCTTGCTTCCCACGAGTCCGCGGAATTGCAGCGGCGGTGGTACCTCGGTGAGCACCCCGGATACCTCTTCGAGAGGAGAAGACGTGTGAAACGCAAAGCCTCGTCCGATTGGAGAGGCCGCCACGGGCTTAGGCGCAAGGCTGTCGCTCCACACGGGAACCCCCCTACGAGCATTCTCCCAGTACAGCCGCTCGGCGATATTGCCCTTCTGCCCATCGTCGATGAAGGGTAGGTAGAGTTCTGGTAAGAGCCCTCGTAGATGCCTCAGGAACCACGCATCCCGTACAAGCTCTTGATTTGCGATGGCAATGTCGGGCCTGGCGCCAGCAACAAGTCGCTCGTACTGTGCGACGAAGAGACTGTGATCACCGGAAGCAAAAAACAGCCCGGGCCCCGCGGGCATGACGCCAACCGTCTCGTCCCAAAACTGCATCGCATCGTCACTGCGATCGCGTGCTGGTGCACCCTTGGGAGAAAAACAAAGGGCCATTGCGACGATGGGCATGACAAAGACCGCACTGTGCCAATCGCGCTTCTCTGGCAAGGGCAGGGCGCGGAAGAGCGCCATTGCGAAGATTGCGGCGCCAACGGTACTCGCGAGTAACATGAGCGCTAGATAGGCGCGCATATCTGGATTGAAGTGGGACTGCAGCGCGCCGGCGAGGAGAGTGGTGAGGCTGGTGGCCAGAAGAGTTCCGGCTCCGCGAAGTTGGGTGAGTGCGCCAAAGCCCAGTCCGGCGGTGCCAATAAGGAGGAGAATGAGCCCCGGACCTTCCGCGAGGAGGGCGAGACAGGATGCCACCCGCTCTCCCAGCGACCAATGTGCAAAATTCCCTTGATAGACGTCGGCGGTGATGAGCCTCCAGAAACCTTCTGCACTCGATGGATCGCCCCAGACAAGAGCCGGTGTAGTAGTTGCGAGGGCTCGACTGGGCAGAGAGAGATAGAGGGCCCCTGCCAGTAGCACGAGGAGGAGCGCCGGCGGAGCCAACCGCAAGATACGCTTCTTGCTGACGAAGCATAGGGACATGGCAGTAGGCAGACTCGCTGCCAGCGCTATTGCCGGATGGAAGCTCGCAGACAGTGCTAAGAGAAATACGGACAGGAGCGCATGGCGTGGCGATGGCGCCTTTGCTCGCAAGAACTGTAGTGCAAAGACCTGCGCCCAGACCAGCAGTGCAAAGGTCGGTGTGTAGACTTCGGGCCGAGTGGCGTTGAGCAAAATTCCGGGGGCAAAGGCCACGGGCACAACGACCAGGAGCGCCATGACCCGTTGCTCGGGAAAGAAGACGCGAACCAAGCGAACGAGACCAGCAAGCATGGTGGCGCTCGCTAGAGCACTAAGAAAGGAAAGACGTGTTGCAACTTCACCGATAGGGAGGAAGCAGGCTAGTTTGCCGAGAAGACTGTGCCCTGGATGGCCAGGCGGATGGGCGCCACCAAGCGTGGCAGCTGCTGCGGCGAGTTCGCCCACATCCATCCAGAGGACCCCTGCCGCCAGCAACCACGAGTAGACCGCACTCCCAACGAGGAACGCTACGAGCTCTGGCTGCCATCCGCCCTCTCGATTCATTGCTGTGGCAACCCTACCAGAGCTAGTGCTGCTCTAGCAGGAGCGCTCCGACCCGGGTGCGCGCTCAATTGTAGGGATTTGATCATATGAGCGTGGTTTTCGTGCGATCTGTTGCGGATGGATGACAAAAAGAAGCTGAGCGTCTCAGAGCTAGGTGCTGAGGATCTCTTACAGCTAGCGGCAGAGACAAATGGGTGTTGAAGGCAATACTCTTTCGAGTATCGAGGTTGGCCTTGATCAAATGGCGCAATCGATGTCGCGGTTGGAATTGAGCCGGCGTCTGAACGAATCAGAAACGTGCGAACCGAAAAAAATGTCGACAGTGTGGCCGGCTTTGTGGGATCCGCGGCAAAGTGCGGACGATTCGGACTCTCAGCGGTGAGATTACATACTGGCGAAACTACCATTATTGCGATCGCTGTTCGCGTGGCCTTTATCCTCGCGATGACGCGTATGAAATCCCAGAGCAG